>JAACDS010000201.1 GCA_009936895.1 Pseudomonadota bacterium | reverse complement strand
CCGAGTCAGCAGACCGGGTGGCTAGACGATGAACAGCCTATCTTCCGCTAAGAGCGTACCCACGACCGCTGCCGGAACACCCGCCGCTTTGAGCGCGCTGAGACAGGCACCAGCCTGCTCCGCAGGAATACAGGCCAGCAAACCACCAGATGTCTGTGGATCGCTGAGCAAATTCAGCCGATCTGTGTCGGTGGCTGAGGGCATCACCGTGAAGTCATCGAGTGCCTGAGCATTTGCCCCTTGTATCGAACTGCGCACGCCCTGCTGGGCCAATTCCAGTCCACCTGTCAATACGGGCACCTCGGCCAGCCTGAGCTCGACTCCACATCGGCTCGCGCGCAGCATTTCTCCCAAGTGGCCAATCAGCCCAAACCCGGTCACATCGGTCAGCGCCTTGACACCGTACCGCTGGAGGATATTCAACGAAGGCGCGTTACTTGTATTCATCGACTCAAGGCACGCGGGCACCGAGCCAGCGAGGTGAATACCACGCATGGCACTTGCCAAAATGACACCGGTACCTAACGGCTTGGTCAGCAACAGCACATCTCCAACCTGGCCACCGGCTTTCGTCAGCGTGACCTCAGCCGGCGCACCGGTAACGGTTAACGCGATGCTGAGCTCTGCGCCTTCGGCGGAGTGACCTCCCACCCAAGGGGCGCCATGAGCATTGAGCACATCCACGGCGCCGCTGAGCAACTGGAACAGGTCTTCTTCCATCATGTGTTGCGCCATCAGTGGCAGGGTCACCAAGGCGAGGGCTGCGGTTGGGGCGGCTCCCATAGCGAACAAATCATTCAGACTGTGATGCGCGCAGATGCGCCCCAACAGATAGGGATCGTCGATCATGGCCCTAAAACCATCCACGCTCACCAAGGTTGAGCCAGCTCCGTGATTCAACTGGGCGGCGTCATCACCGATACCCAGAGCGACATGGTCAGCAGCTTGGTCTGGCAATCGCGCCAAAACACGACGTAACGGGTCCGCCGCGAGTTTTGCCCCGCAGCCACCACAACGCATCAAATCCTCGGGCAGATCTGCGGCCAAAACTGGACTCAGATTGGGCGACACAGCTTGTTCTGAAGCCGCCATATCAGGCAGGTCGTTGTAGCGGGCCATAAAGCGCCGGTCTATTCGATCCTTTAGCCGCCACAGCAGATTACCCTGCAGCGCAAAAGGCCCCTTGGTCGCAATGGCATCCGGATCATCCATGCCGCCAACGCCAATCAGCGTTAGAAATGAACGCTGGGCTTTAAACCGTGACGGCGCGCCAGTGAGAGATTTGCCCTGCACAGCCAAGGCTAGATTTTTGGCCAGCACCGGAGCAGCCCGCACCGCGTAAACGCCAGCTTTGGCGCGCTCTTGGCCTTGCAAGTGAGCAGCGTCGCCGGCAACAAAGACACTGGAATCGCTGACGCTCCGCAGGTCAGCTCCCACGCTTGGAAAGCCTCTGGCATCGCAGGCCAAACCCGATGCCGCCAACCACTCCGGGGCCTGCACATCCGTCACCCACAACAAATGATCGACACGTTTTTCCATGCCGTCGAGCAACTGCAGGCGATAGCCGCTATCGGACAGTGCGCTGGCGGTGACGCGCTGGGCAATGTATTCAATCCGTTTTCGGACAAGCGCCCGTTTTGTCAGCACTTCGGCTCGCTGACTCAAACCCGGCAGCAGCTTGGGCCCGATCAACACAATCTGGGTTTGGGGCGGTAAGCTGGCCCGACAGGCCATGGCCATTTCCACGCCCCCGGCGCCTGCCCCCACGAGACCGAGCGTCGTCGTTTCACGCGCCTCAATGGTGGACTTCAATTCAGGCCAATGGGCCAAAAATCCGGTTATTGGTTTCACGGCGATACCCGCCATTCCGTTGAGCTTCGGACTGGCACCGCAGTTGATAGATACCAAGTCGTAGCAGAGGCCCGGTCGATCCTGCAAAAGAATCCGTTTGTTCGCGGTATCCAGACCCAAGACCTCGGCGCAAAGGAAACGTGCGCCTGCTGCGCGGCATAGTGGCTCAAGGGCGATATGAATATCATGCAGCGTGTAATGCCCGGCGATATAGCCTGGCACCATGCCCGAATAGGGAGAGACATCAGCATCCGACACCAGGGTGAGACGGACCCCTGGCACTGGGTTCATGGCAAAGTGCCTGAGAACCTGAACATGGCTGTGACCGCCGCCAACCAGCACTAAGTCGCGAACCGCAGGAGTAGTCGATTGCATGGCTGCCTGGTGCCCTGAGAGTTAAATGATGCCCTGTTCTTTGACCCGAGCAATGTCATCAGCGGTATAGCCCAGCTCAGCCAAAATCTCTTCGCTGTGCTGACCCAACTCTGGAGCTGGGCCTGCAGGGCGCGTGTTTAGCCCTTCTACGTTGACGGGATGCTTAATCACCGCGGGCATGCCGACGTCGCTGGTTGGCTGAATCGCCATATTATTGGCCACAACCTGAGGGTCGTTGGGCAGTTCATCAACACGCCCCACCAAGGCGACTGGCACTCCGACTTCGGTCAGGGCCTGCATCCAGTAGTCCGAGGGCTGAGTGATCAGCACATCGCGCATTTCTTGACCAAGCTGGTCGCCGTTTTCTACCCGCTGCTCGGCCGTAAGAAAGCGAGGATCTAGCAACAAATCGGGACGCCCCATGATCGTGAACAGCATGTCGACTTCTTCGTCTGTGCGCACCATGGAGAACTGTAGCCAGCGCCCATCTGCTGCCTCGTACAGCAAGCGGGTAAAGAGATGGTCAGCCAGATGGTGATAGAGGGTGAAATCTGCTTCCGCGAACACGCCTTGCGCAATACAAGATGCCGACCACATACCGTTTGCCAGCAGCGAGGTATGCACATGACTGCCCTCACCCGTCTGTTGTCGCTTAAACAAAGCCGTGAGGATCGACGCGTAAAGTGTTACAGACGTTGGGTGGTCGCCCATGCCCGGCAGTGCAGGAGCGGGCGCTGCGCCCGGGGCCCGGACAAGGTCCATCAGACCCGATCGAGACCAGTAGGCGACCAAGTCAAAGCCTTCTCGATCTCGTTCTGGACCTTGTTCACCGTAGGCGGTCAAGGAGGCATAAATCAATTGAGGATTCACCGCAGCCAAATCCTCATAGGTCAGCCCCCATTCTCGACGCATAGGATGCGTCGTGTTGGTTATGTAGATATCACATTCGCTGACCACTCTGCGCAGGATTGCTCGACCCTCCTCGGTTTTAAGGTTCAGAGCAATTGAGCGTTTGTTGCGGTTATCCATCTCCCAGGTGTAGTTGACGTCGCTGGTGGGCGACGACGCCATCATCGCGAAGTTTCGATAACCGTCACCGGCGATGGGCGGCTCGACCTTGATCACTTGGGCACCGAAGTCCGCCAAAATTGTGGCGGCCACCGGAGCGGCAATCCAGCTGCTCATGTCGATGACTTTCAAATCTGCAAACAGCAATTCGTTGCTCATTGCACCTCCCCCTTATCCTCTACATTCCGTTCGAGCCCTGCATCCCCGCAAGCCCTTCTACTTCGATCCTAGCCTTCCAGCACGGCATTCCACTCGGCAACCTGCTCTACGCCGGCCAACAGACTCTCGGTCTCGCCTTCAAGGGTCACGCTAACAATGTGGTCACCTTGACCGATCGCATTCACTACCGCTTGATCATCGTCGCCTTCAACGGCCCCGAAAATAGTGTGCGCGTCATCCAGCCAAGGCGTTGGTACGTGCGTAATAAAAAACTGGGACCCATTGGTACCGGGGCCGGCGTTGGCCATGGAGAACTTTCCGGGAGCGTCGTGACGCAGACTGTCTACGAATTCGTCAGCAAAACGGTAGCCGGGGCCGCCGGTGCCCGTACCCTGCGGGCAGCCGCCCTGGATCATGAAATCTTCGATAACACGGTGAAAGGATAACCCGTCGTAAAAGCCCCGCTGAACCAAATTGACGAAGTTCGCGACCGTCATCGGCGTTTCGTCTGGGTATAGATTCAAACGAATCGTGCCTTTGTTGGTTTCCATTACTGCTACTAAAGACATGATCTCTCCTAATGTCATCGTGATAAATATGGTGTGAATCCCGGCAGTGATCGCACCGTCGTCCAGCGCCTCACCTTATACCAGTGACGATCCTGAGGCACCCTAAACCGCCGCTATGAGCACTCTTGTATGCACTAAAGGTGATCATGGAAGAATGCAACGAGGCGATCTCCGGCAAGTTCAAGGTCAGGAGACGTCTTCCATTCGTGAATGCGTTCCGCCTGAGGCTGCAACTCGGCCAAGCGCTGCGACGACGTGGCCGGATGGTACGTATCGGCGCCATCTAGGATCAGCATGGGTGCGTCAAGTTGTTGCACATCTGACTCTGTCATACACATAAAGGTGAGATCGTTTTCAAACATGCGTCTGCGCAGACCAAGCATGGCCTCGGATCCGTAACGCTGGGGGCCCGATTGGTGCAACTGGTCCGCCCAGCCATCAAACATCGCTAGAAATTCCTGCCGGTTATTGTCCCGGCCAATGGTTTGCATCACCACGCTGGCAAGCACCCGCTCCGGCGCCAGTTTGAGCAGGTTCAGAATGTAGGGCCCACCGATACACATGCCCACCACAGCAAAGCGTTCGAAACCTAGGTGGGTCATCAGAGCCAGTTGATCTCGAGTGTATGTGTCCCAATCGTGATCACCTTCGATTGGGCCAGATGACGCGCCAGCATTGCGTTGATCCATTGAAATCACCTGAAAGTGCGGGCTTAACAATGCCACGGGATTCAGCGGACTGTGTTGCCACATGCCGCGCTCAGAACGCAGGCCGCCCGGTGCAATCAACAAGATCGGGAACCCTGAACCGTGTGCCTCGTAGGCTAGGCGAGTGTCGCCGTTGACGTATTCCATCATGATCTTCTCCTTTCCGTCAGGGTAATTGTCGCGCACAAAAAAGCCAGCTCGAAAGCTGGCTCTAAATCCTCTGGCGATCGTTTAGTGTGGGTGCAGTACCACCTGCATTTCGGTGTAGCCGTGCACAAAGTTCGACGGTACCAGCGTTGGTTCGCCAATGACTTCAACCATATGGAAGCGTTTCTGCACTTCTTCCCAAAGAATACGCAACTGCATCTCCGCTAGGCGGTTGCCCATACAGCGATGCACGCCAAAGCCAAAGGACAGATGCTGACGCGCACGAGCACGGTCGATAATGAATTCATTAGGGCGATCGATCGATCGCTCATCGCGATTGCCAGACAGATACCACATCACCACCTTGTCGCCGGCTTTAATCGTTTGGCCATCCAATTCGTAGTCTTTGTTGGCGATGCGTCGCATATGCGCCAGAGGTGTTTGCCAGCGAATAATCTCAGACACCATGTTCGGTATCACACCAGGATTATTCCGCAGCTTCGCGTATTCACCGGGGTTTTGATTAAGCGCCCACACACCGCCAGTCATGGAGTTTCGCGTGGTGTCGTTACCACCCACGATCAGCAAGATCAGATTGCCGAGGAATTCTTGAGGTGACATATCCTTGGTGGCTTCGCCATGCGCTAGCATAGATACCAGATCGTTACCCTCGCCCTTCTCAGCCCGTTCCTTCCACAGACCCATAAAATATTCCAAGCACTCGTAGAGTTCCGCCTGACGCGCTTCCTCACTTTCTACGATGCCGGACTCTTCATCACCAGTCGCAACGTCGGACCAACGGGTCAGCTTGCGCCGATCTTCGAAGGGAAAGTCGAATAATGTCGCTAGCATTTGCGTGGTCAGCTCAATGGATACCTTATCCACCCAATCGAACTGCTCACCAACAGGCAAGTCATCCAGTACCTTTTGCGTACGACTACGGATGGTTTCTTCCATCAACTTCAGGTTTGCGGGAGCAACCGAGCCTTGCACGGTTTTACGCTGATCGTCGTGAACCGGCGGATCCATGGCAATAAACATGGGCAGAGGAAAATCTTCCTCTGGTTCGAGAATGGTGATCGCTGGCTCGGAGGAGAAATCCTGCCAATTGCCATCGATTTCCATAATGTCCTTGAACCGCGTGACGGACCAGTAAGGGCCATATTCCGAATCTTTGCAGAAATGCACCGGAGCCTCGTCTCGCAATCTGTCAAAGAACGCCATTTTTTTGTCTTCGATCCAGATACTGCGCTGGGCGACATCGATATCTTCGATGGCCAGTTCTTTCGGATCGAAATCCGCCATGTTTAAGGTCGGTGCTTCACTCATTAGAATTGGAACTCCGGTAGGTCAACGATTAATCCGTCCAAATCGTCGCTGACAGTCATCTGACAGGACAGCCGTGAATTTGATGCTCGTTCTGGATTGAGGTCTAACATGGAATCTTCTGATTCGTTTGGGCTGCCCGCTTTCGCTACCCAATCGCTGTTGACCATCACATGGCACGTCGCGCATGAACACTCTCCGCCGCAGTCGGCATCGATACCGGGTACCAAGTTGTCCATGGCCGCCTGCATAACAGACTTGCCAACTTCTGCGTCAACGGTGTGTTGCGTACCATCGTGTTCAATAAACGTAATCTTAGGCATCCAACTGCTCCTTTAAGTGTGTGT
>JAACDS010000200.1 GCA_009936895.1 Pseudomonadota bacterium | reverse complement strand
TCGGCAGCGGAAAGGTTGACGAACTAAAAGAACTGCTGCAATGGGCTGATGCATCGCTGGTGTTGGTCAATCACGATTTGTCCCCGGGCCAGCAGAGAAATTTAGAGCAAGCCTTAGACTCCAAAATCATCACTCGAACGGAGCTCATTCTTACTATCTTTGCCGAGCGCGCTCGCAGTCACGAAGGCCAGCTGCAGGTTGAACTTGCTCAGCTCAAGCATGCGCAAACACGCTTAGTGCGTGGCTGGACTCACCTGGACCGACAAAAAGGCGGTATCGGGATGCGTGGCGCGGGTGAAAAACAAATCGAGTTGGATCAGCGAATGTTGGCCGAGCGCGTCAAGGTGACAGAACAAAAGCTGCACGACGTATCCCGTCGCCGGCTGCAAAATAGACGGGGACGAAATCGTACGGGTACTCCGACTGTATCCTTGGTGGGCTATACCAATGCCGGGAAATCTACGTTGTTCAATGCCGTCACAAATGCCGAAGTGTTTGCCGAGGACCTGCTGTTTGCGACGTTAGATCCAACCACCCGCAAAATCGACGTACCCGGGGCCGGTGATGTGGTGATGACAGATACCGTTGGCTTCGTCAGTGCCTTGCCCCACGCGCTGGTCCAAGCGTTCAAGGCAACTTTGGAAGAAGTCGTCCATTCGGACTTGCTGCTGCACATTGTTGACGGAGCCGACGCCCAACGAGACGAGCGTATCGAACAGGTCCAAGCCGTACTGGCGGAAATCGGTGCCGATGAGGTGCCCCAGCTGGTTGTTATGAACAAGGCCGACCTCATGAGCCCCCAGCAAATTGACACCCTGGCGAACACCCCTCAGGTTTCGGCGATTACCGGTCAAGGGGTGACAGAGTTGATGGACCGTATCGGCACAGCGTTGGGGGTTGTTGCTCCCCACCGGGTGCTACTCACACCCCAGGATGGTAAAAATAGGGCTTGGCTTTACCAGTCGGGGCGGTTCTGGACGAAACAATGCTGACAGATGGTAGTCTGCAGCTTACAGTACAGGCAGACGAGAAGCTGTTGGGTCAAATGCGTCAGCGCCAGGTGCGGGTGGAAACATAAAGTTCAGCTTAGGCGAAGACGACATCCTTTTAAAATGCTCGAAAGCCCTCATTCTACGAACAGGAATGTACAATTCACCCTTACGGACTGTGTGTCGGTCGAGGGAACATGTGGTCGCTTTGAATCCGATGTCGGGTTCAAAAACAAATTAAAACATCGGAGTAAAGCTATGGCGTGGAACGAATCAGGCGGTGGTGACAAAGACCCCTGGGGAAATCGCGGCAACAATAATGACGGCCCCCCGGATCTCGACGAGGCTATCCGAAAGCTGCAAGGCCAGCTTTCGGGCATGTTCGGTGGCGGTGGTGGCGGCAAAAAAGACGGATCCAGCAGTAGCCTTTCCGGTGGCTCGATGAGTTTGCTGGTCATTTTGGCGCTCGGTCTGTACGCCTTTGCTGGCGTGTATCAGGTGGATCAACAGGAACGCGGGGTCATCTTCCGCTTCGGTGAAGTGTTGCAGAATGAAGTGGGTCCGGGTCTGCACTGGAATCCGCCACTGATCGACCAAGTCGATATCGTCAACGTCACTCAGGTGCAGTCGCACAGTCATCAGGCGTTGATGCTGACCGAAGACGAAAACATCGTGGACATCAGCCTGACCGTCCAATGGGTGATCGATAGCGCCCCAAATTTTCTGATCAATGTTCGTGAGCCTCGAGACAGTCTCGCGCAGGCGACAGAGAGCGCGCTGCGTCATGTGGCGGGTTCGGCCTCTATGGACGAAGTTATCACCGATGGCCGGGAGGCAATTGCAATAGAAGTGCAAGAGCGTCTGCAAAGCTATCTGCGCAGTTACGGCGCTGGTATTGATGTGACCAAGGTGAACATTGACCGCAGCGCGCCCCCGATACAGGTGCAGGACGCCTTTAACGACGTTCAAAAAGCCAAGGAAGATCAGCAGAAGTTCATTAACCAAGCCACAGCATACGCCCAGCAGGTTGTGCCAGAAGCCAGAGGTCGAGCCCAGCGTCAATTGGAAGAAGCCCAAGGTTATCGCGATCGAGTGATTGCTCGTTCCGAGGGTGAGGCGCAACGCTTTGAGAAGCTGTTGACCGAATACTCCCTGGCCAAGGAAGTGACTCGAGACCGGCTATATATCGACGCAATGGAGAAGGTGTTTTCGAATTCCAGCAAAGTGATGATCGATGTGAAAGGCGGGAACAATATGATGTACCTGCCCCTAGACAAGTTGGGGCAGTCGAATACTTCCGTGGGTAACTCAACAGATGTTCAGGCGCTGCGCCGTGACCTAGATCAGTTGCGTCGTGATTTGAGTGCGGGCCGAACCAACAACAGCCGCCTACGCGGTACCGGTAACTAAGCTTAGCGTTTTAGTGGAGAAATTTTGATGCCTATGAAATCGTTTCTTTTTGCAGCCTTCTTGCTCGTTGGGGTGGGGCTTCTCAACCAATCGGCTTATCGGGTGATGGAAACCGAAAAAGCGATCCTGCTGGAATTCGGTAACTTGATTGATGCGAGCATCCAGCCCGGACTGCATTTCAAACTGCCAATCGCGCAAGAGGTCAAAAAATTTGATGCTCGCGTTCTCACGCTGGATTCTCAGGGAGAGACTTACTACACGCTGGAGAAAAAGCCGCTGATTGTGGATTCCTTTGTGAAATGGCGAGTCGCCGACATTGAGCGCTTCTACACCGGCACGTCGTTTGATGAGCGTCGGGCCC
>JAACDS010000199.1 GCA_009936895.1 Pseudomonadota bacterium | reverse complement strand
TGTACTTTTTTGCGGCGACTCCGGTGGGCGCTTTGCTGGGAACCGCTTTTGCCAGTACGTTTACCCGCTGGTTCGACAAGAAACCGTCGGTCATCATCGGAACCCTGTGCTGGGCTTTGTGTCAGGTGATACCCGTTGTGCTGCGGCTTCTGGGTTGGTTCCCTGAAAACGGTACAGACGAGTTGTTGGTGACGCTGATTGTCATCAAGTTCGTGCAAGGGTTTGGGGTGGTGCAAGCCCTGATTGCTTTTAACTCCATGGTGGCGGATGTCGTCGACGAACATGAGCTGATTACCGGCCTGCGGCAAGAGGGCATCTTTTTTTCCTCGGTGTCGTTCTCCAACAAGATGACGTCAGGTATCGGCACGGTGGCCGCAGGGTTTGCGCTGGCGCTGATTGACTGGCCAACGGGGGCTGATGTGCAAACAGCCGCGGATATCGGCGCCGAAACCATCGCGTGGTTGGGTTTAATCTACGGACCGATTGTTTCAGGCTTTGCCTTAGTCTGTGTTTACTGTTACTCCAAATACGGTCTTAACCGTCAGCGGCACGCTGACATCGTTGCAGAGCTTGCGGTGTTGCGTGCCGAGCGCGCTCAACCGGCGAGTGAGCACCCCTCTCCGTGACGTAGGGAAAAGCTGGCTGATACTATCCTGCATCAACGGCTGGCGTCCGCCGCTCTAGGGATTTGTGAGGTTTTTTGATGAAAGGAATTGTGCTAGCGGGAGGATCGGGTACGCGCCTGCATCCAGTCACTCGGGGCATCTCCAAGCAGATGCTGCCGGTTTACGATAAGCCGATGATTTATTATCCGCTGTCTGTGCTCATGCTGGCAGGTATCCAAGAGATACTGGTGATTTCTACGCCTGAGGATCTGCCCGGCTACCAAAAGCTGCTCGGGAATGGAGCCGATTTTGGTATTCAACTGAGCTATGCAGAACAACCGTCACCTGACGGATTGGCTCAGGCTTTTCTCATTGGCGAATCGTTTATTGGCGATGGCAATGTATGCCTGGTTTTAGGCGACAACATCTTCTACGGCTATGGATTCAGCGCCATGTTGCGTGATGCCGCCCAGCGCGCCGAAGGCGCCACGGTATTCGGGTACCACGTGAACGATCCTGCGCGTTTTGGCGTTTTAGAGTTCGACGCGAGCGGCAAGGTCATCTCGTTAGAAGAGAAACCGGCGAAACCGAAATCGAACTACGCGGTGACGGGACTGTATTTTTATGACAACCGAGTCGTTGACATAGCCAAAGGTGTAAAACCCAGCGGACGCGGGGAACTCGAAATCACCGATGTGAACAGAGCCTATCTGGAATCCGGTGAGCTGAACGTTAGCGTGATGGGTCGTGGTTTCGCGTGGCTGGATACGGGGACTCATGATTCCTTGATGGAAGCGGGTCAATTCGTACAAACGATAGAGCATCGGCAGGGCCTAAAAGTGGCCTGTTTGGAGGAAATCGGCTATCGCAACGGCTGGCTGTCCGAAGAAGCGTTGCAGCGACAGGCGACTGCACTGGCAAAAACCGGCTATGGCCAGTATTTACAGCAGGTTTTGGATGCCGAGACGACACCGTGAACATTATTGAGACCCCGCTGCCCGGTGTCATGATCATTGAGCCCAAGGTCTTTGGCGATCATCGAGGGTTTTTCAAAGAGACCTTTCAGATCGAACGATACCAAGAGGCGGGCATTGGGCTGCCCTTTGTTCAGGACAATCACTCGCGCTCTCCAAAAGGCGTTCTGCGAGGGTTGCACCTGCAGCAAAATCGCCCCCAAGGGAAGTTGGTGAGCTGTAGCGCAGGTGCCGTTTTCGACGTTGCGGTAGACGTCGATCCTGCATCAAAGACGTTTGGTCAGTATGTTGGCGTGGAGCTGAGCGCTGAAAACCACCGCCAGCTATGGATTCCACCGGGGTATGCCCACGGGTTTTGTGTGCTGTCGGAATTTGCGGATTTTCAATACAAATGCACGGATCTGTACTTTCCTGACGATGAAGGCGGCTTGATCTGGAATGATCCGGAAGTCGGTATTCCATGGCCTGTGGATTCGCCAAC
>JAACDS010000198.1 GCA_009936895.1 Pseudomonadota bacterium | reverse complement strand
GATGTGTTCACGACTGAAGAAGGTCAAGCTCAGGCCTGCGTCGCTTGGCTCGACGAAGACTTCAACCCCAACGCGCCAAGCTATTGGTATGCCCGCGCCAGCGAAGTTCCGACACCGCGTTGGAGCAAACTGTTGTGTGAATCGTTAGGAAAATGCGGCGACTATCCGGAAGCGGACCGTATGATCGAAGAGCGGGCGTGGTCTTCACCCATTTGGCATCTGCCCTGAACCGAGAAAAAGAACCAGAATGATGCCGAGCACTAGCCCTCGTCTGGATGCAAAGAATGGCGGGAGCTGGCGAAACGCTTGAGACCTAACTCTTGCTGAATCTCCTGAACCATCGTCGAATCCATGTAGTCAAAGGGTAGGCCAATGGAATCGGCAATCCTAACCATGCGCTGAAAATTTGCAGCCACCCCCGCTGCATCCACTAGCACCGCCGGGCCTGCGGCAGCAAGCAAGCCGTCCCGACTCTCTACGATGCTGTGCTCGTCACGCAGAGCTATGCTTTCAGCAAAACTCATCAACTCGGCGCCGTAAGCAATACCTGTCGCTGCACTGGTTTTATTTCCAACCACCCCCTGCAGATCAACTTCGGTATCTGTTGTCATCGCGCTCGTACGGAGCATCATTGCGTGGGCTGAGGTTCAGTAAAAGCACTCGTTAACCGCAGACACCCGCCCGGCGATCAATTCCATCTGCATACGGTTGATGGATCGATTGTCGTCTTGCACCAAATTTTGCATCCCTTGCAATGACAGGTACTGAGCACCTGCGATTTGCTGCCAACCACGCGCCGCATCCGGCACCAAGGAAAGTGCCCGAACCACATTGGCGGCAGATCCCGGCACCCACGAGTCGGCATTTTTACCAGTTGCGCCATGAGCAGGTATCGTTGGCACAAAGCCCATATCCTCTACAAGTGCGTCGGGAAGCTCAAAGGACGGCTCACCGGGCTTTGGCTCAGGCAGCGGCTGTAAAGAGATACCCAAGGCCCGATTGAATTCGTCGATACTGAAAACCGTAACAACGATTCCCACCAGCTCCACATAGGCTGCTTTGCTCAAGCCGTTAGCCGCGTTGTCATCAACAAACGTTTGCGTGATGCGATTTTGATCCGTGATGATTCGGTGCACGGCATCCACGACACGACCCGATAACGGTCCCGAATTTTTATGAATTCCGTTGACGCCGTAGGCGGAAAGGCTTTGTTTGCGCAGGACACAGAACTCGCAGCTGAGCGCTTCGCGAGAGGCGTCAGCGATAGCCACACGCTCGGGGCCAGTCCACCAATTGCCGGGAGCGGCCAAGACCTCCCAATAAGCCGAATATGCTTCAGGAATATCGCGTCTCACGGCAAAGCCTAACGCACTGAAATCAAAGGCTGTCATGGCACCACCTGTTCTGTCTGTATTAAGGCTTGCGCTGCTATGCTTGGCCGCAAACCCACGTCTGTTCAAGTAAAAAGGTCAACCAGCTCGGGCTTGTGAGCGGCGATTTCCTGCTGGGACAGCCCGTTGAGTTCATACGGCAGCACAATCCAGCGATCGGTCTGATGTAGGTAATAATCCAGATCCGTTGTATCACTCTCTGCATGCTTCCAAAGCGCCGCCACACGAACCTCGGCGGGCATATTCCGCCTGAGCCCTTTTTTAAGCTGCTGAACCACAGCACGGGTATGTCGTCCGCTACGGTACACATCGTCTACAATCAGCAACCTATCGTCAGCCGTCAGTGCCTCAAGAGCATAGCTCTTACCATGCACCCTGATGTTTTCCGCGCGAGCAATGGATTGCTCGTACTGGGGCCGGCCCCCGTAGGAGGTACGGATGGTCGTGTGATCTGCAGGCACCCCGAGATAGGCAAAGCACTCCTGTACCACCAGCGCTACAGTACTACCGCCACGCCACAGGCCGACGATAAACGTCGGTCGATACCCACTGGAATAAATCGCCTCACCCAGCCGATAGGCGTCTAGGATCTGGGATTCCTCCGATACAAAAATTTTATCGCTTTCAGACTGACTCAATCTCTTTGAACCTCAAAACTCACGTACACTTCTCCTCTTACCCGAGTGGCCCTCGCCGCCTCACCGTTTTTATGTAGCCAAGTTGACCTGACATGACCGAAAAGCTTTATCTCGACGCCAACCGACTGTTAAACGATTCTTTTCGATTAGCGGACCGAGTTTATCGCAGCGGCTTCGAGCCCACCTTCATTATGGCCCTTTGGCGTGGCGGGGCCCCTATCGGCCTGGCGGTGCAAGAATACTTCGCCTATCGAGAGATCGAAACCGATCACATTCTGGTTCGCACCAGTTCCTACCATGGTATCGACAATCAATCGCGAGAAGTGCAAATCTACGGTTTGAATTACTTGGTCAAGAACCTTCAAGCCGAGGACCGGGTGCTCATTGTCGATGATGTGTACGACACAGGCCGCACCATCATTTCGATCATCGAAAGCATGCAAGACCGCCTGAAACTGAACATGCCCGAGCAGGTGCGGGTCGCCGTGCCCTTCTATAAGCCGGCGCGCAACCAGACAGATCGAGAGCCGGAATACTTTCTCTACGAAAGCGACGAGTGGTTGGTCTATCCCCACTCAGTAGAAGGTCTGTCGCCAGAGGAAATTCGCGAGCACAAGCCTGAAATCCACAAGATACTCGCCGCTCACCTGTAAACCGAGGACTCGGACCGCCCTAACCGGTAGTTAGGAAAGTCTAAAAGCCCGACTCAAATTCGGCGAGGCGAGCTTCCAACTGCCACTGCAACGACCCCTTAGGGTTATCAACCAAGAATTCCGCGCACCCGCCCGAAACAGCCTCGGCGCCCAGCGTTGCGGCGGAACAAGCGTCGACGACTTGGCCACTTAACGTATCTTGGAACAAACCCTTTCCAGGTAGAAAACTGTACTGCAACGCGTTACGCGACATGCCTCGCAACACCTCATAATCGAGATCATAGGTCGTAACCGCACGCTGATATTCGTGAGTCAGATCAATGCGCGACACGCCTTCATCATCGGTTGAGAGCGCGACCGGCACACCGTACTTTAAATAGACCGGCAATGGATGATCCTCGTCCGTAACCTCTAAAATGACATCGTTACTGGTGAGATTGATCTCGACCAGTATCTGCTGGGTCGCCATGTTGCGAAGCAGAGCGTCCATGTCTAGGGCGTAGGCAATATCAATACCATGCCCTATGCGTTTTGCTCCGGCTACTTGAATGGCTGCGTCGATGTGCCAGCCCAAATGCTCCGGCGGCACCAAGCCCAAGGTCAGTTCGCCCGCGTGCAGCGTGACGCCGGACCGCTGGGCGGGAAACTGGCTGCTGATTTCGGCTATAAAATCCATATGCTGTTTGTAGTCTCGCAGGGCAACGGCGTGATCTTCTGGGGCAACAAAATTCAGCCCGACCACGCGGTCGTCTGCAGCGACTAGCTTGAACGCCAACAAGGTCTGGGCATAGACCTGAATGGGCGACAGCGTTCTGATGACCTGACTGAGATACCGTACGGTGACCTGACAACCGTCTCCTTGTTCCGCTGCGATCGAATCACAGCCTTGGATCGCACGGCGTCGTGCGTCGATCCGGTCCATCTCAAGAATGACATCGGCGACAATCGCATCTACCGCAGCGTGGTCGATACGTTGACCATACTTCGCCTCCAAGTCTCCGTTAGTTTGCGCAAATGCCGCCACCTCGAACATGCCCAAGCTTTGCATCAATTCCAGATACAAAATGTTCTGGCTGGCCGCTCGACTACTCACTTCCGCCACCATATCCCCACGGCGACCGAAGGTTGCTGCGGTGAATCGCTCAAAGGTCGCAAAAAATTGATCGTGGCCCGAAACCTCTCGGCGCGAATAATTACGCACCGACAACGCGTCTACTAACGACTCGATGCCGCCATTCGGCGTCATGCCCGCGAATATCTCGCGCACGGCCTGCACTTCGCCCCCAGGCTCGCATGGCGGCAACGAGATGACTCCGCTCGGGTCTATGCACTTACCGTCTTCGGCTGCCCAGCGCAAATAAGACTCGGCATAGACTGCACCAGACAGGTGGTTGTGCAGGTCACCCCCCTTGGGCATCTGCTGCAGGAACTGGCGCAACTGCAACGGTTGTTCTTTGATGGACGCCAGTCTCTCAGCAGCGGAATCGGCCCATGCCGTTGACTTTCCTCCAAGCAAGCCCAAAAGAGCGACGCCCAGTACTGCATACCGTCTCGTCCAATGCCCCCCACGAGGCCGTTGAGCTGATTTGCGTGGCGAAAAAATAACGTGCTCCTCTGACTATTTCTTACCGTTCGTGAAATGCAGCTGGTTTCTGTTACTGACTGTCTGCATCTGTCACGTTTTGACTGCCCGGGACAGATACTGAATATCGCTCCCAGTCACCCAACAGCTCGTCAATGACGATGGAACCTACGATGTAGATATTTTCGAGCGACGCCGCCAGACCGGCGTAGCCATCGTTTTCTTTCAGCAAGTTCTCCGCAGCGCCTATGCCCGGTGGTTGCATGGTGTAATTGCTGCCACCGCGCAGCACCATGAAGCGGTCCACGTCCACACGCCCGATGTTGTCGAGATAGGTCAGAGCCTGATATGTGCCGGTCTCTTCCATCGCTGACGTCACGAAGTCTGTTGCACCATCAGACCAATAGAGCACGTATCGATTGGCCCAATCGTTCATCAGCTTTCCATGCCAAAACGTCATGGCAGCAATATGTCCGCCGGTCAGAACAAAGGGTGGCCGCTGGGCATTGGGGTGTTCTGTATAAAGAACATTGGTCTCCGCCAGTGCTGGCGGATTGACCAATTCAGCATTCTTGGTCAACTCGAAGGCCCAATCGCGCAACGCCGGATTGGCTTGAAACATCTCGCCCGTGGGCTGAGGTCGCGCCGGGTCGTAGGGAAAACTCGTATGACGTGCAAAGAAACCCGTATCCCAATCCTCAGGCATTTCCCGAGCATCGATTTCGTGACCCAAGTCGCCATCCACCAAATAAGATGACCACGCCACCGAACCGATGGATGCATCCTCAGGATCGATACCTGCGATTCCCGCCACCATCCAGTAAGCCTGAGTGAGATCAAAGCGCGGATCCAGACCCAATGCCATCGTCGCAGTAGCAGACTTAGCGGTTCCGATACCGGTTACCATGCCGAGCACTTGAGTCTCAGGGTTGTAGTACAAATCATGATGGGACTGCGGAAACGGGACCCGCTGGGTCAGATTTCGACGCGCTTTCCATAGCTGAAACTCACCCGCGGTATCGCCCTCATCAGCGCCAATCTCGAACATCGTCACCAAGACGACTTTGACCGGCAACACAGGATCCGTTGAAGCCGGGGTCGACGGCTGGGAACAACCAGCCAATAACCCGGCGAAAAATAGCCCCAATACAAGCTGCCGCATATTTTTCATTAGGACAACTGGAACAAAACAATTCAGCGGTACGATCATGGTCACAATAGGCACTCCTGTTAAGACGGCTCAGTCACTGCCTCAGTGTGAGAATGTGGATGGCGATTTTCCAGTCCTCAGAGATCTTTTAGGTAAAAAAAATTAATAAACGAGCGATCCGGCTCTGATCTAAGACAAACGTCCTATTTTGGTGCGCCCCTTGATCTAAATGCACCCGTTTTGACACGAAATCCTTTTCAGCCCATCTTGGGGCCTACCAGCGGCCAATCCATCTCTGGCCTATTGTTTGCTTCAGTATCGTTAACTTTTGGTTACAATTTGCGCGCGGGAAAATCCTAAGCTCGACCCTCTCGCACGCGAGCGAGCGTCGAATCTCAACCCAAAGAGACGCAACGTATCAAATTTAAATGCACGAAACCCCCTACAAAGGACCCCTTATGAATTACCGGAATGTACGTCAACTACTCACATTGGGCGCCTTGCTCAGTGCGGTTACTGTGGCGATTCCCGCCGCAGCGGCCGAAGAAGAAGTGATGGAAGAAGTTGTGGTAACCGGCGACCTAAACAGTCTGCCCGGTGAAGACGTTAAGTCTATTTTTGGTTTCAACAAATCTATCTTAGAAACCCCGCGAAGCGTCTCTACGGTGAGCGAAGAGCTGATGGATCGCATGAACATGCAAGACATTGATGAACTCGTTACCGTGTCGCCCGGTTCCTTCACTCAATCGTTCTTCGGTGTAGCCGGTGGCTTAGATGTCCGCGGCACCCCAGGTGAAACCTATTTCCGCGGCATTCGTCGGCTGGATAATCCGGGCAACTACCCAACCCCAATTGGTGCATCCGACCGCGTCGACATCGTGCGTGGGCCAGCCTCCCCAATATATGGCCCATCCAAGATTGGCGGGTACCTAAACTTCAACCCTAAGTCTGCGCGCATCGAAGAGACTGGCGCGTACATTGAGGAAAACACTGGAGCAATGTCTTACACCACTGGCAGCTGGGACAAGAGCGTGCTGACTGCGGAAGTTGGCGGCCCTGCTGAGTTTGCTGGCAAGCCCATGGGTTTCTACCTGTATGGAGAACTGGAAAATTCGGACAGCTTTTATGAGAACGCCCCTGGCGTTGAACAGTCGTTGATTCAAGCAAGCTTCGATCTGGATCTGAACGATAAAGTACAGCTTCAGTTTGGCGGCATGTATCACGATTATTCTGGCGCCCAGAACGCGGGCTGGAACCGAATCACCCAAGACTTGATCGACAACGGTACCTACATTACGGGTTCACCCAGTCCTCTGGACACCGACGGTGACGGAAAGATTTCGCATCAGGAATATGACGTCGATGGGGACGGATTCACCGACCTGAACCCATTTGCCTCCTGGTCTGGGGACAACGGATTGCCTGCAAATTCAACGCTGACTTTTGACGACATCAGTGGCTTCTTCAACAGCGATTTGCTGGCCCTGAACGACGTAGGCACCGCAATTCTGGATCCGAAAACAACGTTGATCGGCGCAGAAGATCGTTTGGAAAACCAAGTGACTACCCTGTACCTGGACGTCATCATCGACACGGACGCTGGCTGGGAGGTAAAAAACCAGTTGTTCTATGAGTCCTACGAGAACCTC
Organism: Pseudomonadota bacterium; assembly: GCA_009936895.1. Lineage (GTDB taxonomy): Bacteria > Pseudomonadota > Gammaproteobacteria > Pseudomonadales > Azotimanducaceae > UBA4421. Next base: position 5,050 of record JAACDS010000198.1, on the reverse strand, counting down.
AACGAAAACGCCTACGGTTTTTCACAGTTCCATGAAACCTATGTCATCGAAGAGAAACTGGTGCTGTCGAAGACCTATACCTTCGACAGCCTGGTTGCATCTGTGCAGCTTTCGCCTTCCATTCGTTTCACCGACTTTGAACATGGCGATGACTACACCAACGAATACTTTGGCCGTCGCGATCTGACCGGTCCAAGCACCGCACTGGACGCGCGTTTGTTAGCCACGAGCATCGACGATGACTACACCGAATACTATATTGGCGAATACACTGATATTGGTCTGGCCTTCCTGACCGACTTGTCATGGGAAAACGGTCTTTCTTTATTGATTGGCGCACGTCATGACCGATTGGACATGGAAAGCCGTCAGCCTGCCGACAAACTGTTGCTCGCCAGCTCAAACAACTTCTGCACTGACGGCAGCTGTATCGACCTAGAGGCCGAGGACGATGTGTCCGGTAATTCCTGGACCGTAAGCTTGTCTTACGAAATCGCCAATACAGGCATCATTCCTTACGTAACAGTGTCAGAGCAGGCTACCGTCATTGCGGGTCAAGGCGCTGAGTTGACCGTAAGCAACATCGCATCGGGCGGTGCCTTCGATTCCTCTGAGCTCACCGAATTTGGTGTTAAGGGCGAACTGCTAGAAGACGGTCGACTGTACTTCTCACTGTCGCATTACGAACAGGAACGCACAGACTTCTCGGCTCAGTCCATCGTGACCAATCAGTCCGTAAAAACTGAAGGCACAGAATTCGAACTGCGCTGGGCTGTTAACGAGGCTCTCTTTGTTGGTGCGACGTACACCAATGTCGAAGCCCTAAACCTTGCTAGCATCAATGATGGCAGCCGATTCAGCTTCTATGGGGCGGGGGATCTGCCCGCAATCGATCCAGCCTTGTTGTTTGGTGGACAAATTGGCGGACCAATTAATGTTGCAGCAAGTGGTGGCCGGCGTGCCGGCATGCCAGAAAACATCTACTCCGTCTACGGTACGTATTTATTTGATAACGGCATCTCAGTCAGCGCCAGCGTTACCGACGTTGACTCCGTGGCATCAGGCTTCTCACACAGCATCATGCTCCCAGCTTACACGCTGGTAAACATGACGCTGGGCTATGAAACCGAGTCATGGAAGTTCTCGTTGACCGGCAAGAACCTGACAGACGAGCGTTATTTCCGCTCCAACTTCCCGAACCTGTTTGGCAGCACAATCGTCTTGCCAGAACTGCCAAGACACTTCATTGCCAAGGCCCAGTACTCCTTCTAAGGACTGCTTAGCCGTTATGAAAAGAACGTCCGGGCCCGCTACGGCTCGGACGCTTCTCAACTCGATTCTTGAGTCTCCCTAACCTGACACTTTTCTGTTTCTTCCTTGCTTGCGATCACTCCCGTGGGTGCGCGACACCTCGCGTCGTCTAGAGAAAGGCGAACTTACCCGCGAAGATCACGGCGATCACGTAGACCGCTGCCGGTACCTCATTGTGCCGACGGGCGAGAAGTTTGATCGACACATAGCTGATAAAGCCAATGCCAATGCCGTTCGCCACCGAAAAGCTCAGAGGCATCATGATAGCGGTCAGTAACGCTGGGGTAGATTCTGTGACGTCTGGCCAATCGATGCCCACCAAGCTCTGAGCCATGGAAGCTGAGACAAACAGCAGGGCTGCCGCAGCCGCATAACCCGGAATGCTTTGTGCCAACGGCGCCAACAGCAGACAAACCAAAAAGAGCAGCCCGACAACAACCGCCGTCAGTCCCGTACGGCCGCCGCTTTCCACACCCGCCGCGCTTTCAATGAAGCTGGTGGTGGACGATGTGCCGAGCAACGCGCCAACGGCAGTCGCTCCAGAGTCCGCCAACAGCGCCTTACCCAAACGCGGCAGGTTGCCGTCTTTGTCCACCAAGTCAGCCCGAGTCGCCACCGCGACCAAGGTGCCGGCGGTATCAAAGACGTCAACAAGCAGCAATGTAAGGATCACGCTAAGCATGGAAATGTCCAAAGCGGCCGCAATATCGAGTTGCATAAATACCGGCGCAGCAGACGGCGGCGCGGCGACAACACCAACAAATTCTGCTTGGCCACTGAACCACCCGATCAGTGAGACGAGCAGCATGCCAATGATGACCGCGCTACGGTTACCTCTTGCCGTCAGTGCAGTAATCGCAAAAAAACCCACCAAGGCCATAATCGGCGCGAAGGCAATAAGGTCGCCTAAACTGACCAAGGTGGCTGGGTTTTGTACGACGATGCCGGCATTTTTCATCGCGATGAAGGCCAAGAAAAAGCCGATGCCAGCGGCCATCCCGAGCTTCAGGTTGCGTGGGATAGAATTAATCAGCCACGCCCGAATTGGCAGCAAACTGATGATCACAAACAAGATGCCAGAGATGAAAACCGCACCCAGCGCTGCCTGCCAAGGCTGCCCTGAGCCAACCACGACCGCATAAGTGAAGAAGGCGTTCTGGCCCATACCCGGCGCCATGCCTATGGGATAATTAGCCATTAAACCCATAACCAATGATCCAAACGCAGCGGCACAACAGGTCGCGACAAAAACCGCGCCAAAATCCATCCCTGCATCCGACAGAATGAGAGGATTCACAACGGTGATGTAGGCCATGGCCAAGAAAGTCGTTACACCAGCGAGAGCCTCGCGAGATATCGTGGTGCCATGATTGGTAAGACCAAAATACTGGTCAAGTGACCGCTGAGTCGTTTGCATCATCGGCATGAACTGCTCCTCATCTTGCATAGTGCTTTGCTGCGAATAAGAGCTGCTTGCCGCCCTCGCTAGAACCTCAGTCTAAATCGGAACACCTTACGTTGCTCTGGATTTTGTAATCGCCTAGCGTTTAGGAGGCGTAGCGTGGCTCAGCCGTTTCACCAAAGTGTCGTGCTGAGGAAATTGTGCCACCAACACGTCGCGATAACCCAAGGTCATATCATCGTATTCGAATCCCGGGGTCACCGCTTCACTGATCAGCCCAAAACCATGTGACCCATTCGAGGGGATTTCCGAGGCTTTCCACACGCCGCCGGGTACGGTCAGCTGCAAAACCTGTCCTCTACGCACATCGCTGCCCATCACCGTCGTTTCGAGTTCGCCAGTCGGGTGCAGCAAATAGTAGGTGATGGGATCGCCGAGGTGGAAATAGTGAACAATATCGGATTGGTTCAAATGAAAATGACCTATAGGCGACTCCGCTGCCAAAAGATAGAAAATCGATGACAAGGTCAGCCGCTCACGATCATCTTCCGTCAGCAGAGTGTAATCCGAGGCGTACGTACGCCGAAAGAAACCGCCTTCAACGTGGCCGTCCAAGCCCAGATGTTCCACCAATTCCGCCGCCGTTAACGAGCGAGCAGGCATTGAGCCTGAAGGCTCCGCAAATGCGTTGGCTCCCAGAATCAGAAAGACCCCAAGAATCGTTCTTAGTTCAGCGATTTGCATCGGCTACCTCAAAGCAATGGAAGACCTGATATTCTGCACCTAAGCCTGAAACCTTCCCAGCACACAAGTCTCTCGGCGCGTTGAGGTATCGCTGAGCGCTTTAAAAGAGTGTCCAGCGAAAACCCACCCCCAACGTTGTTAGAGGATCGTCGAGCCAGATATGGGCGGCGGCTAAAGTGGCAACGCTATCGATTCGTGGGGCGATTCGGCGTAGCTTAAGGGCCTCCAGACGAAGAGCATTGTAAGGAAGCGCCGCAATATGAGCACCGTGCCCATAGAATTTGAACCTGTCCATGTGGCGACAAAGTCCAACGCAGGCCAACCCATGTATCAAACGGAACTGGCGGCAAAGGATCCGATGCCGTCTGTGCTCGACGCCAATCCATCAATTCATTTCGTACCACCCAAACGCAGCAGTGAATGGGGCCAGTGGAATTTCGAACCAGGCGCTTACTACGACACCACCGTTGGCTCCAAACATCCCTACTGGAAAGACAAAGACCTCCCCATTGCTACGAAAGATATCGAGCGGCTCCGCATGGATATGTTGAACTGGGGATACTGCAAAATAGAGGGCGCACTGTCCTCTGAACAAGTAGCTGTTCTGCATAAACGCATGATCGAACAAGCTGAGGGGGAGCGGCTGGCGGGTATTGCGCAAAAAACGCCAAGTGGTCAAAACATCAACTGCTGTGTCAACAAAGGGCGGTGCTTTGAAGACTTGCTCGAACAACACCCTGAGACGGTACAAGGCGGCCCCTTGGTTGAGCAGATTGTGACCGAGGCCTTGGGCGAAAACTGGATCAGCAACTCCCTGATCGCCTCTATTTCCCTGAAGGGCGGCGTGCCACAGGCTTTGCATCAGGATCAGGACATCGCCCTGGACTCCAGAAGCCCGCTCACCGTCAATGTGATGACGGTCATCACTGATATCGATGAAACCAATGGCGGCACGCTGATCATTCCTGGGAGCCATCGCGTGTTGTCCGACGCGGTTCGCGCCCAAGAACCCGTCGGCAAACTACCACCAACGATCAATCTCGACGCTTCAGCTGGCACAATCGTCATTACAGACGGACGCTTACTGCACAGCACCGGCATCAATCACACGGACATGGCGCGCATTGTGATGCTCAATGGCATGCAACATCCGGTCATCCGTCAGCAAGAAAACTGGATGCTGTCTGTTCGCCCGGACGTGGTCGAACGCGCCAGTCCCAAGCTGTTGCAGCGCATGGGCTTTCAGGCAACAAACGCCGCGCAAACCAATGAGGGCCACGGTTTTGGAGCCAGCGGTAAGGTCGATGAGCCCACAGGAGCAACGGTGGATTTTCGCTTAGCAGCAGACGCCGGCATCTATCTTCGGGTTGGCGAACTTGGCCCGAACTCCTCAGCGGAGCAACTCAATGCCCCGTTCACCTTACGCGACGTGGTGGCTAAAGCTCGCGCTGGTGGGCAAAGCGCTCCGATAGGCATTGGCGGCGCCAAGCGCAACCCCTAGCTGAACGCATTAACGCAAAACCCAGCGCAGGCATCGTGGGAGTATTGCCCCGCATCGTCCCGTCTTAATGTGTCGCCTAGAAACACCGAACT
>JAACDS010000197.1 GCA_009936895.1 Pseudomonadota bacterium | reverse complement strand
TTCCAGGTTGATCTGGTGCATGATGCCGTTGCCCGGAGGGATAACATCCACATTTTCAAAGGCGGTCTTGGTCCAGTTGATGAAGTGAAAGCGGTCGTCGTTGCGACGGTCTTCAATGGCACGATTTTTTTCAAAAGCGCCCTCTTCAAAACCGGCATGCTCAACGGCAAGTGAGTGATCGACGATCAACTGGGTGGGTACCACAGGGTTTACCTTGGACGGATCGCCACCCTTGGCCGCAATTGCGTCCCGCAAGCCGGCCAAATCCACCAGAGCGGTTTGGCCGAGAATATCGTGGCAGACAACCCGGGCAGGAAACCACGGAAAATCCAAATCCCGCTTGCGCTCAATAATCTGCGTCAACGCCGCGGTGAGATGCTCCGCATCGCAGCGCCGAACGAGATTTTCCGCCAGTACTTTGGAGGTGTAGGGCAGGCCGGCATAGGCACCGGGTTTGATCGCTTCAATGGCTGCGCAAGTGTCAAAGTAGTCGAGCTTCGAATTCGGCAATGGTTTGCGGTGATTTTGATTCATAAGGTTTACTTCGTTTCATTGGTACAAGCGATTTACGGGGCGCGATTGTGCCGGTAATTGGTGTCTAGCTCAAAGGCATAGGTGAGGCCGGTAAAGTCATCCTTACGTGTGCAATACCCGCCTCATCGAAAACGTCCCCGCAGGCGATAAAGCCAAATCGGGTATAGAAGGCCTCGGCATGGCATTGGGCATGCAAAAAAACGGTCTCGAAGTTCTGTCCTTTGGCCTGTGTGAGTGCCGCGGTCATCAGTAAGCTGCCGATGCCGCTGCCGCGGAATTCTCGCAACACCGCCATTCGACCAATCTGGCCGGTGGGCATGATGCGCGCGCAGCCGATGAGACCGGAATCGCTGGACAGTGCCAGCAAGTGGACGCTGGTTTCGTCGAAGGCGTCCATCTCTTCCTCTTCGGGCACCTGCTGCTCCTCAACGAAGACTTTGCGGCGGATGGCTGTCAGCGCTTGGCGGTCATCGGGCGCTTTCCAGTGTGCCAAACGAACCTCGATCAAGGCAGCGGTCGTCGCGTGAGTTCGGCGGCGCAGCCAATGTATCTTGCCGGCGTCAGATTCTTCAGTTCCTGCATCGCTGCATCCGGTAGCTGCAGTTCCTCCAATATTTCCTGATAAATATCGGCGGACAGACGTCGGCCTCGAGTCACTGCTTTTAGCTGCTCGTAGGGCTCGGGCATGGCAAATTTACGCATAACGGTTTGCATAGCCTCTGCCAGTACTTCCCAGCTGTTGTCGAGATCTGCAGAGATCGCATCTGGGTTCACATCCAGTCGCGACAGACCTTTTAGCGTGGCTTGGTAGGCGATACTGCAGTGCGCGAATGCGGTGCCTAGATTGCGTAACACCGTGGAATCGGAAAGGTCTCGTTGCCAGCGCGATACCGCGAGTTTGCTGGCCATATGGTCGAGGAGGGCGTTGGCGATACCAATATTGCCCTCGGAGTTTTCGAAATCGATGGGATTGATTTTGTGCGGCATGGTTGACGAACCGGTTTCGCCCTCTACCCTGCGCTGCTTGAAATACTCAATGGAAATATAGCTCCACATATCCCGATCAAAATCCAGCAGTACTTGATTGAAGCGCATCAGGGCATGGCTGATTTCCGCTATGTAGTCGTGGGGCTCGATTTGTGTCGTCCACGGGTTGTTCTGCAGGCCGAGGCTGACGATGAATTGCTCAGACAGGGCCGCCCAGTCCAGGTTGGGGTAGGCGACGAGGTGGGCGTTAAAATTGCCGACCGCGCCATTGAACTTGCCCAGCAGGGGTGTGTTTTGAACTTGCTGGCGCTGACGTTCAAGGCGGACGGCAACGTTTTTGATTTCTTTGCCCAGGGTGGTCGGCGAGGCGGTTTGTCCGTGCGTGCGCGACAGCATGGGCAGGTCGGCGTTTGCTGTGGCCAGCGCATCCAGTGCGTCGATCAAGGTCCGCATACGAGGCAGTATGGCATCCCGGGCATTCTTGATCATCAGGCCGTAGGCCGTATTGTTGATGTCTTCCGATGTGCAGCCGAAGTGTATCCACTCATTCATCGCCCGAAGCGTAGGGCGCTCTGCGAAAGCTTCCTTGAGAAAGTACTCGACGGCTTTGACGTCGTGATTGGTTGTTGCCTCAAAGGCTTTGATTCGCGCAGCCGATCGGGCATCGAAAGTATCGGCTATGGCTTGGACATAGGCTTCATCGTCTTCGCTCAAGGTTGCGAATTCCTCAATACCCGGGCATTGGCTCAAAAAAAGCACCCAGCCGCACTCAACTTCCACACGATATTTCATCAGACCAAATTCACTGACGATAGGAGCCAGATCTTTGACCTTAGACTGATAGCGGCCGTCAGCTGCACCGATAGCGAAAACAGGATCTGCGTCGGTCATGAATATCCTCCAGGGATTGGGTTTCGAATGATTAAAAAATGGATGAGGCGGTCTGAATGTTTGCACCACCAAGGAGTTCATCGTCCTCATAAAAGGCAATGTACTGGCCCGTGGTGATGGCTCTTTGGGGATGGTCGAACCGCACGAGTAAGGAGCCGTCTGCCGCCAGCGATACAACGCACGCCTGATCCTGCTGGCGATAACGGATTTTAGCACTGCAACGCAACGGCAAATCCATCGGCTGCAGCCAGTTTGCCTCACGTGCTCTGAGCCAAGTGCCGGCGAGATCGGCTTCATCTTGGGTCACCCGCAGCGTATTGTTCGCCGGTATTTTATCCATCACATACCAAGGGCTCTCTGGTCGGCCGGCGAGGCCGCCCAAATTGATGCCTTGCCGTTGACCGATCGTGTACTGGTGCAGCCCGCGATGCTGACCGAGAATTCTACCTTGGCGGTCTGTCATGGCGCCGGGCTGATCGTGAATGTACTGGCCGAGAAAGTCGGCAAATCGGCGCTCACCGATAAAGCAGATGCCAGTGCTGTCTTTCTTGCGATGATTGGTTAGGCCAAGAGACTCTGCCAAGCGTCTTACGTCGGGTTTTTGCCAATCGCCCAAGGGAAAAAGACAGCGCGCGAGTTTGCCCTTGGGTACGGCCTGTAAAAAATAGGTTTGGTCTTTGTTGCTATCCAGGCCTTTTAGAATTTTGATCGATTCCTCGAGATTTTCCGGCGATTGTTCCCTGCCCTCAGCGATCGGGCTCCTGCGAACGTAATGACCCGTCGCAATGTAGTCTGCGCCCAAGGTTTCGGCGTAGCGTACAAACTGCTCAAACTTGATTTCACGATTGCACAGGATGTCGGGGTTAGGCGTGCGCCAGTTTCGGTATTCCTCTAGGAAATGGCTGAAAACGTTATCCCAGTATTCCGCCGCAAAATTGGCCGTATGTAGCGGAATGCCGAGCTGGTCGCTGACCTGTTGTGCGTCTTCAAGATCGGCGATGGCTGTGCAGTAATCGGTGCCATCGTCTTCGTCCCAGTTTTTCATGAACAGCCCTTCAACGGCGAAGCCCTGCTGTTGCAAAAGATAGGCAGCGACAGATGAGTCTACGCCGCCAGACATGCCGACGATGACTTTTGACACTTCCGCGGTTTGGCGTTGATTCTCTTGTGTTTTCGAGCGGTCGCTGGGCATAGGACTTGTTGCTGACGATGAATGAGGGCGTGTTGATTCTCAACGCGAATAACATAATAGCTTACTACCATGGACGCGTAGTTGCTCGTCTAAGCGCTAGCCATGATAACGTAAGGATCTTGCAGCGCTTTGGGGCACTGCCTTTCATGGTGTACAGGCAACCGATTCAAGGGACATCGTATGGAACTTAGCCACATCAACGCTTCCGGCGAAGCCAACATGGTCGATGTAGGCGGCAAACAGCTAACCGAACGGTCTGCGACGGCCAGTGGCATCGTCAGAATGTTGCCAAGCACACTGCAGGCCATGAAAAATGATGGCTTGAAAAAAGGCGAGGTTCTGGCGGTTGCGCGAATTGCGGGTATTCAGGGCGCAAAAAAGTGTTCTGAACTCATTCCGTTGTGCCACCCTCTGGCTCTGACAAAGGTGTCGGTGTCGTTCGAGGAGGTGTCCGATAGTAAACTAAAAGTTATCGCCACCTGTCGGTTGCGAGGGCAGACGGGTGTTGAAATGGAGGCGCTCACAGCGGTCAGCGTGGCGTGCCTTACCGTTTACGATATGTGCAAGGCCGTGGACAAAGGAATGACAATTGAGGCGGTTGGTTTGGATGAGAAGCTAGGCGGGAAAAGCGGTGAGTGGCGAAAATCGTGACGATAGAGGTTAAATTTTTTGCGTCCCTGCGAGAGCGTATCGCCCTAGGGTCGCTCACAAGTAACGCGGCCTCCATGCCAGAGCTTCGGCAGGACTTAGCATCACAGTTATCGACCCAGGCCTATTACGTGCTGTGTGGTGACGGTGTTCGGGTAGCGATCAATCAGGTCTTCACCACTGACGACTGGCAGCAGAGTGAAGCCGCCATTCCTGCCGGTGCCGAAGTGGCATTTTTACCGCCGGTAACTGGGGGTTAATATGTTTGAGTCAATTATCAAAATACAGTCAGAAGACTTTGATTTTGCTGAACATTATTCGATGATTAGAGCGTTAGGAGGCGAAGCGGCCGGGGCGATCGCTGGCTTTGTTGGCTTGGTCAGAGACTACAATGCACAGGCAGGCGATGGCGGGGAGGTCGCCACACTCACGTTGGAACACTACCCGGGTATGACGGAGTCGAGTATTGAAGCCATCGTGACAGAAGCGCAGGCACGCTGGCCGCTGCTGGCGACGACGGTGGTTCACCGAGTGGGCAGGCTTCAGCCCACAGATCAGATCGTTATGGTGCTTGCCGCTTCTGCACACCGGGATGCTGCCTTTGCGGCGGCGGAATTCATCATGGACTTCCTCAAGACCCAAGCCATCTTCTGGAAAAAAGAAGCCAGCGACAAAGGCGATCGTTGGATAGAGTCCACCGATGCAGATCGGCAACGGGCCGTTGGCTGGTCTGACGACGGCGGCGATCGGGTCTCAAGTCAGCCCTAAACAGACTAGAATTAGCCTATAAATAGACGATAAATTGACGCGCTTTGTGCCTCGGAGTTGCACTAGACGTGGGGCACGTCTATATTTCGCGCGTCTTAAACCGGAGGGGTAGGGACACTAGTCTGCTCGTGATGCGCATTCGACCCGAGTCGACTGCGCAGAAGAGCGGGGTATTAATGTCTTAATGTCAGCGCAACGGGGGATCTATGAGCACCGACCAAAAAATCATCTACACCGAGACAGATGAGGCCCCGCGACTCGCCACTTTTTCGTTTTTACCGATCATCAAAGCGTTCTCAGACGCGGCGGGTGTTCAAGTGGAAACACGGGATATCTCCTTGGCAGGTCGCATTTTAGCCAGCTTCCCTGAGTGGTTGTCCGAAGAGCAGCGAATCGCCGACGATTTGGCGGAGTTGGGTACGCTCACCCAAGATCCCGCTGCGAACATCATAAAGCTACCGAACATCAGTGCCTCGAACCCCCAAATGTTGGCTGCGATCAAGGAGCTTCAAAGTCAAGGGTACGCCTTGCCCGAATACCCCGAAGAACCCCAAAACGAGTCGGAACAAGACATCAAGGTGCGTTACGACCGAATCAAAGGAAGCGCTGTGAACCCGGTGCTGCGTGAAGGCAATTCCGATCGCCGTTCCACCAAGGCGGTAAAGGAATACGCAAAGAAACACCCGCATTCGATGGGTACCTGGACTGCAGATTCCAAGAGCCATGTGGCGCACATGAGCGAGGGGGATTTTTACGCCAGCGAAGTCTCCGCTACCATGTCCCAAGACGACTCTCTCTCCATTGTGCTGCATTCAGGCGATCACAGTGACACCCTAGCGACGGGTCTTGCTGTGAGTGCTGGCGAAGTAGTAGACGCGGCCTTCATGAGCAAGGACGCTCTGTGCCGGTTCTATGACGAGCAGATTGCAAACACGGAAGCAGGCGTTTTGTTTTCCCTGCACCTGAAAGCAACGATGATGAAGGTGTCTGACCCCATCATTTTCGGTCACGCGGTGAAAGCGTATTACCGCGATGCCTTCATCAAGCACGCGCACGTGTTTGCCGAGTTGGGTGTTGACGCCAACAACGGCGTTGGTGATGCCTACGACAAGATTCAGAGTCTGCCTGAACCTCAGCAGGATGAGATAAAGGCGGATTTGGACGCCTGTCTGGCCAGTGGCCCAGACCTGGCCATGGTGAATTCCGATTACGGTATTACCAATCTCCACGTGCCAAGCGACATCATTGTGGACGCGTCTATGCCGGCTGCCATCCGTGAGTCCGGCAAGATGTGGGGGCCCGACGGCGACTTACACGATACCAAGGCTGTTATTCCCGACCGTTGCTACGCCACGGTCTATCAAGAAGTGATCTCAGACTGTAAAACTCATGGCGCGCTGGATCCCACGATCATCGGGTCCACGGCCAACATCGGGTTGATGGCCCAGAAAGCCGAAGAGTACGGTTCTCACGACACCACCTTCGAGATCCCAAATGCCGGTCGCATCGAAATCGTCAATCAAGCCGGGAACGTTGTGCACAGTCACGAGGTCCAGACTGGCGACGTTTGGCGTATGTGCCGAGTGAAAGACGCACCCGTGCAGGATTGGGTAAAGCTTGCCGTCGAGCGAGGTCGCATTACGGGCAGCGCTGTAATCTTTTGGCTTGATGCCGATCGTGCTCACGACGCCCAGCTGATTGCTAAAGTCGAACAGTATCTGCCGAGCCATAATACTCAAGGGTTGGATATTTCGATTCTGAAGCCGGCCGAAGCGACGAAGCGCTCCTTAGAGTTGATGCGTCAAGGCAAGGATACGATTTCAGTGTCTGGCAACGTACTGCGTGACTATCTGACGGATTTGTTTCCAATTTTAGAACTGGGAACCAGTGCCAAAATGCTCTCGATCGTGCCCTTGATCAACGGTGGCGGGTTGTTTGAAACCGGTGCGGGCGGCTCAGCCCCTAAGCATGTCCAGCAGTTCGAAGCCGAAGGGCACCTGCGTTGGGACAGCCTGGGTGAATTTTTGGCGCTCGGGGCGTCGCTGGAACATCTGGGGCGCGTTTTCGACAACAGTGCTGCTCAGTTGCTGGGCGAAACGCTGGATGAGGCGATCGCGGAATTTTTGGACAGCAACCGATCGCCCTCGCGTCGTGTGAACGAAATTGATAACCGCGGCAGTCATTTCTATTTGGCGAAATTCTGGGCAGAAGCCGTGGCTCGCCAAGACAAAGATGCGGCAATGAAAGAACGTTTTGCGACGCTGGCCGAGAAGCTGGCTGCGTCGGAAGAACAGATCAATGCGGAACTGTTGGCGGCGCAAGGGGAACCCGTCGATGTTGGCGGTTACTTCGCGCCGAACCCTGAGCTGGCAGCGAAGGCAATGCGGCCTTCGCCGACCCTCAACGAAGCGATTGATTCCGCCTAGTCACGGGTCTTTTCTCAGGACCTATGCGTAGGGCCTTTTCTCAGGGTTTTTCCCCAGGGCCTCTTCCCAGGGCGTTTCCCCAGGGCCTTTGCGGGGTGCACTTATTGGCCCGTTTCACTGGACTGGGGCTAGTCGGAGTCAGCTGTCGATTCGGCGTCGTCACCGTTAGCGGCGTTGTTGACGCCGGTGGTTACGATATTGGTGGCCTGAGGGCCTTTGTCTCCGGTGGAGACGTCAAACTGCACCTCGTCACCGGCGCTCAGCGTTTTATATCCCTCCATCGTCACCGCTGAAAAATGCGCGAACAGATCCGCGCCCCCATCGTTGGGTACGATAAATCCGTAACCCTTCGCATTGTTAAACCACTGCACAGTTCCTGTTGGCGTATTTCTACTCCTTGCGCCATCCGAGAGTCCAAAATTTTGCCCTTAGAGTCAAGGACTTAGGATGGGGCTGAAACCGTTCTGCTGGGGCCTTCGCACAAAGGGCTTGGGTTTCTTATGCTTGTCCCCAACTAGGAGACAGAGAAGACACTTTGACCACATTGGTCTCGATATCTTTGGTGAACATTTGGTCGTACTCAATCATCGAAGGTGCTCAATGCACTTGCTATATTGAAGGCGTTGTTTGTCTTCGCGGTGCGGTTGAACAAAAAGGAAGTGAAAGCCTAGTGATCACAAAATGATGAAATTCGAAGAGTATCGGAATGAGACCGGTTGGTGGCTGAATGCCGGCGATAGCGACGAACCGGACTTTGGTGAGGAGCACGACGTCGGTCTGGTGACGGAAGAAGCAGAACCCGAGCTTAAGCGGCCGCCCATGTATAAAGTGATTTTGCTCAACGATGACTACACGCCGATGGAATTCGTCGTCCATATATTGGAAATATTCTTTGGCATGAATCGTGAGAAGGCGACTCAGATCATGCTAATCGTTCACACGGAAGGTGGTGCGGTAGTGGGTATATTCCCGCGGGATATTGCGGAAACGAAGTCAGAGCAAGTGAATCAATACGCTCAAGAGAATAGCCACCCATTAATGTCCACAGTCGAACTGGCCGATTAGCGCACTGCGCGGCACCAGCAAAACAAGAGAGATGTCATGTTAAGCAAAGAGCTCGAAAAATCGCTGAACCAAATTGCGCAGAGCGCCAGCGCGCGGCGGCACGAATTTATCACGGTCGAGCATCTCCTGCTGGCGTTGATGAGTAACGAAGCGGCGCTGGATGTGCTTAAGAACGTCGGAGGCGATGCCGCTAAGCTCACCGGCGAGCTGGAAAAATACATTGAAGAGACGACGCCTATCTTACCCGCCAGCGACGAAGAGCACGGGCCTCAGACCACACTGGGATTTCAGCGCGTGGTTTCGCGCTCACTCTTTCATGTGCAATCCTCCGGCCGCAAGGAAGTCACCGGCGCCAATGTCCTCGTCGCCATTTTCAGCGAGCAAGAAAGTCAGGCCGTCTACCTTTTGAAGGTGCAGGGGGTCACGCGAATTGACGTGGTGAACTATATTTCCCACGGAATCAGTAAGGGCGAAGACGAAGAAGAGTCAGAAAGCGGTCAACCGTCCGCAGAGGGCGAAGAGCCTGCTGAAGCCGGTCAAAAAGCATTGCAGCTGTACGCAACGGATTTGAACGAGGAAGCGCGAGCCGGACGTATAGACCCGCTGGTGGGGCGTGCAGAAGAGCTGGAGCGAGTGATTCAGATCCTGTGTCGGCGCCGCAAAAACAACCCGCTGTTGGTCGGGGAATCAGGCGTCGGTAAAACCGCCATCGCCGAAGGACTGGCCAAGCGTATTGTCGATGAAAAAGTGCCCGAAGTGGTCGCGGGAAGCGTCATCTACTCCTTGGACTTAGGGGCCCTTGTGGCCGGTACCAAGTATCGTGGTGACTTCGAGAAACGATTCAAAGCCGTGCTTGCGGAATTGAAAGAAACCGAAGGCTCCATTCTCTTTATCGATGAAATTCACACCATTATCGGTGCCGGCGCCGCTTCCGGCGGTGTGATGGATGCGTCTAACCTGCTCAAGCCTCTACTGACCTCGGGTCAAATGCGCTGCATGGGTTCGACGACCTATCAAGAGTACCGAGGTATATTCGATAAGGATCGGGCGCTGTCTCGCCGTTTTCAGAAAATCGATGTTATCGAGCCCGATGTTGATGATACCTACCGTATTCTGAAGGGACTGAAGTCCCGCTTCGAAGAGCACTACAACCTGCGCTATACGGACAAAGCACTGCGAACCGCCTCAGAGTTGGCGGCGCGCTACATTAACGACCGGTTCATGCCAGACAAGGCCATCGATGTGGTGGACGAAGCCGGCGCCGCCCAGCAGCTCCAGCCGCCCAGCAAGCGCAAGAAGAGTATTGGTGCGTCTGATGTGGAGCAAGTCGTGGCAAAAATCGCCCGGATTCCGTCATCCCAGGTGACCTCTTCGGATAAAGCCTCTCTGCGCGACCTTGAAGGCAATTTGAAAATGGCGGTTTTCGGTCAGGATGAGGCCATCGAACAGCTTGCGTCAGCGATCAAGCTTTCTCGAGCAGGGTTGAAGAGTGGCGAGAAACCCATCGGCTCATTTTTGTTTGCCGGCCCAACCGGCGTTGGCAAAACCGAGGTGTCCAAGCAACTGGCCCATGCCATGGGTGTGGAACTGCTGCGCTACGATATGTCCGAGTACATGGAACGGCACACCGTGTCGCGCTTGATTGGAGCGCCTCCGGGCTATGTTGGTTTTGATCAAGGCGGTCTGTTAACCGAAGCCGTGACGAAGCATCCTCATTGCGTCGTGCTACTGGATGAAATCGAAAAAGCGCATCCAGAAGTCTTCAATTTGCTCCTGCAGGTGATGGACCACGGTACGCTGACCGATAACAACGGGCGTAAGGCCGACTTCCGCAACGTCGTGCTCATTATGACCACCAATGCCGGCGCTCAGGAAATGGGCCGGCCGTCCATCGGGTTCGCCGAGCAAGACAACTCGACCGATGGCATGGAAGTGATCCGTCGTATGTTCACCCCTGAGTTCCGTAATCGCCTGGATGCCATCGTTCAGTTCAGTGCACTGAAACTTGAGGTGGTCAAAACCGTGGTCGATAAGTTCCTGACGGAACTGCAAGCGCAACTGGATTAAAAGCGCGTCACCCTAGAAGTGGATGAAGAAGCCAGGGCATGGCTCGCACGGGAGGGTTATGACGAGAAAATGGGTGCAAGGCCCATGCAGCGGTTGATTCAAGAAAAGATCAAGCGTCAGCTTGCGGAGGATTTGTTGTTTGGTGATTTGGCATCTGGGGGTACCGTGCGCGTATCCATCGAAGATAACGATCTCAGCATCAATATCCTGACAGGCGCAGAGGCCTAGTGCCGGGTAGGCCTGAGCGAGCAGAAATCGCTCAGGCAAGGACTACATACGGAACGTGATTCGACCCTTGCTCAGATCGTAGGGAGTCAATTCCACCTTGACCTTATCGCCGGTCAGAATACGGATGTAGTTTTTACGCATTTTCCCTGAAATATGCGCTGTCACGGTGTGTCCGTTTTCAAGTTCTACCCGAAACATCGTGTTGGGTAGGGTATCAATGATCGTTCCGTCCATCTCAATCTGTTCTTCTTTCGCCATGCGGCCTCTGGGTCATTAACGTCGCGCGCGATGGTGCCAGAAGGGCAGGGCAAATAGAAGCGCCGTGATGCGCTGAATTCTTGCGCCAGCCTCAAGCGTTTTCAGTTTAGGGTTACCCAGCGTCCCTCAATGAACATCTGCAACGGGCGATATTGGCTTTTGTACGCCATTTTGGGCGACTCCTTGATCCAGTAGCCCAAATAGAGATGAGACAGTCCCTGGCGTCTGCATTGTTCAATTTGCTGCAAAATACTGAAGACACCCAAGCTCCTAGCGCTTTCGGTGGGCTCGAAAAATGTATAGACCGCAGACAGTCCATCGTCCAGCTGATCGGTAACTGCCACACTGAGCAGCTGTTCGCCTCGGTAGAGGCAGACAAACTGCGTTTCTGCCCAGGCACAAAGTAAAAACGATTTGAACTGATCCTCACTGGCAGGGTACATGTCGCCGTCGGTATGGCGCATGCTGATGTATCGCTCGTAGACCTGATAGTGCCTTGGTGTGAATCGGGCGGGCTCGATACGCATCGTTAAATCTTGGTTTTTCTTGCTGGTGCGACGTTGTGAGCGGGTTGGTTCAAAACCGCTGATGGGTACCCTGACTGCGATGCAGGCATTGCAGCGGTTGCATCTGGGCCGGTACAGGTGGCCGCCGCTGCGACGAAAACCCTGAGCGGACAACTGTTGATAGGCCGTCGACGTGATAATCCGGCGCGGATCGGCAAACAGCGTTTGAGCATCGCTGCGATCCAAGTACGAGCAAGGATGCGGCGGTGTCAGATAGAAATCTAACGGGGCTTCTTGATCCGAGTCCGCGGTCACCCCCAAGGCTCCTGAGCCTTGGACTCGGTGCACGCATTGAGCGTCGACCCGACATCCGAGCCAATATCCGGCCTAATATCCGACCCACGATCAGACCAAGGCCCCAGCCGGGTCTTGCTCAAATCATTGCTGGCCAAAAGCGCCAAAAATTCGTCTCGATGCATCGGTTGTACCCCCAGTGATTCAAGATGCGGGTTCATCATTTGGCAGTCGATCAATGTGAAGTTCCAATCCAGCAAGCGTTGATTGAGATGATAGAACGCCAGCTTGGAACCGTCGCTGATGGTAGAAAACATGGATTCGCCGAAAAACATCTGGCCGAGAGACAAACCATACAGGCCACCGACCAAGTCCCCGTCCCGCCAAACCTCAACGCTGTGCGCCAACCCACTGTCGTGCAGTTCACAATAGGCATTATGCATTCTCGGTGTAATCCATGTGCCCACGGATTGTGCGCGCATGGCTGCACAGGCACTGATGACGTCGCTGAAGCACTGGTCAAACGTCACAGAGCATCCGCTATTGCGAAGACGTTTGGTCAGACTTCGAGTGACTCTCATCTGCCCGGGCTCGATCACGCCTCGCTCAACAGGACTCCACCAAAATATGGGTTCATCGTCGCGTTCAAACCACGGGAATATGCCTAACGCGTAGGCCTCAATCAGCCACGCCGGCGATAGATCGCCACCGGCCGCAAGCAGGCCCTCTGGTTCTTCCAATGCCGTTCTCGGATCTGGGAAGTTCACCGGGTGTGCAGGTAGCAAAGGTACCGGTCGCACGACGGTACGTCAGTCGCTGAGCAGGGCGAGAAACGCGGCGGACTGCCGATGGCCCTGAATGATATCGCTCAATGTCTGGCCGGCATTGTCCCTGGCGTGTTTGTCGCCCCCTCGTGCCTCGTAGCGCTGTAAAAAGATGCCGAAATCTTCGACCCGCATGCTGCGGTATGCATTCAGCAGTTTACTGAAATCGGCGGGCTCATCGCCCAAGGGTTCCTTGTCCAAAAAACTGTCGATTCGGGCGTCATCCCAAACTTCGTCAATAACCTTTATTTTATCTGCGCGCATCGTCGTTTTCCGTTAAGTTTTGGCTGGGTGTAACAGGCACTCATTGCCTTAGCATGCATTGTGCCCATTTGTACCGAAAACGGCGAGTGCGTACACTTGTCGCACGCCAAGAG
The DNA here is from genome assembly GCA_009936895.1 of Pseudomonadota bacterium. GTDB lineage: Bacteria > Pseudomonadota > Gammaproteobacteria > Pseudomonadales > Azotimanducaceae > UBA4421. The sequence goes on along the minus strand of JAACDS010000197.1, from coordinate 9,022 downwards.
GATACTTTTTTGACGACGCCTGCTACTAATCGTCCGCTGCCGCTGCGCGAGATGTTCCTGGTGCTTATTGGCACCTTGGCATTTTTTCTGCTGCTCGCCATTGCCTCATATTCCCCAGAGGATCCGTCGTTTAACTACACCGGTGCCAACACCAATACCCACAATCTTGTGGGTATCGCTGGTGCCTATCTCGCGGATTTTCTGCTCTTCTTGTTTGGTTGGATGGCCTATCTCCTACCCATGGGCCTGATCTACGGCGCGCTGCGCTTGCTCAAGCTGCGAGTAATTCAGGCCAATGCCCTAGTGATTGGTGTGCGGTCCAGCGGCTGGGTGGCATCTTTGCTGTGTTCTTGCGTGCTCATGTATTTGCACAACTACTCCGGTGAGTCGCTGCCTTCAGGGGCGGGCGGCGTACTCGGGATGGCCTTGGGCTCTCAGGGTGCTGACGTTTTTGGCATGGTCGGATTGACGGTTTTGTGCTCGGCAGGCGTTTTGATCGGCGCGCAAGCAGCGGTGGGCTTCTCATGGTTGGAGATTACCGAGATTATCGGTCGAAGGGTCACCCGTCTTTGGCACAAGGGCGCGGAAATTTTTGATCGTTTGAACGACCGACGTTTGGCGCAAGCTCAGCAGCGCAAGCAGGCTAAAGAACAGATCCAACAAGATGAGAGCTCCGTTGCGCATAAACGCAAGGCTGAACTCACGGCGACCCTCGAAGCCAAAAACCGACCGGTTGAAGGTTCGTCAGATGGATCTGATGCAGGTAAGTCGTCTGTGCAAATTTTACCGGCCGCCGCGGATAAAAAGCCCGCGAGCAAAACTCAGCAAACACGCCTCTTCGACAGCCAGACCATTACCGAGCTGCCGGATGTTGATCTGCTGGATCAGCCCAATGGCGATCAGGGCGGTGGGTACAGTGCCGATGCACTTGAAGCCATGTCCAAACAACTGGAACTCAAACTGGCGGACTTTAATGTCGAGGCCGTTGTGGTCTCTGTTCTGCCCGGTCCCGTGATTACGCGGTTCGAAATTCAGCCTGCCGCAGGGGTTAAGGTACAAAAAATCAGTGCGCTGGCTAAGGATTTGGCTCGCTCTTTAGCGGTCATCAGTGTGCGTATTGTCGAAGTGATTCCCGGTAAGCCCTATGTGGGTATCGAAATCCCGAATGAACATCGTGAAATGGTGCAACTGCACGAGGTCATCAACTCATCCGCGTTTCAAGAAGCGAGTAGCCATCTCGCCCTTGCCTTGGGTAAGGATATTGCCGGAGCGACCATCGTTGCTGATATCGCCCGTATGCCCCATCTGCTGGTGGCGGGCACCACGGGCTCGGGTAAGTCCGTCGGCGTGAACTCTATGTTGCTCAGCATTTTGCTCAAAGCAACGCCAGAACAGGTTCGGCTGATATTGGTCGACCCGAAGATGTTGGAACTGTCCATTTATGAGGGTATTCCACATCTCTTGACCCCTGTGGTTACCGATATGAAAGAGGCTGCCCACGGCCTGAATTGGGCTGTTGGTGAGATGGAACGGCGCTATCGGCTGATGGCCGCCTTGGGCGTCAGAAATCTGGCCGGATTCAACCGACAGGTAAAGGATGCCGCGGCCAAGGGTGAACCCATCAAGGATCCGCTGTGGCCATTAGAGATGGAGCAGGCACCGGATCTTCAGCCGTTGCCCGCCATCGTGATCGTGATCGACGAATTTGCCGATATGATGATGATCGTTGGTAAAAAAGTGGAGCAGTTGATCGCGCGCATCGCGCAGAAAGCTCGAGCAGCGGGTATCCACCTGATTTTGGCCACCCAACGGCCGTCGGTGGATGTGATTACCGGTCTGATTAAGGCCAACATACCGTCACGCATCAGTTTCCAGGTATCGTCGCGCATTGATTCCCGCACCATTTTGGATCAGGGGGGAGCGGAACAGTTGCTCGGACACGGCGACATGCTGTATCTGCCGCCGGGTACCGCGCTGCCCCAGCGTGTTCACGGCGCATTCGTTTCAGATGATGAAGTGCACCGAGTGGTAGAAGACTGGAAGCAGCGTGGCGCGCCGGATTATCTGGAAGAGATTCTGACCGGGCAGACCGAGGGCGAGGCCTTTGTTAAATTGGATTCGGATGATGTTGCAGAACAATCCGATGAGCTGTACGACGAAGCCGTTGCTTTCGTGCTGGAATCTCGTCGGGCGTCAATCTCTGCCGTCCAGCGAAAGTTGCGGATCGGCTATAACCGAGCCGCTCGCTTAGTTGAGTCCATGGAGGCCGCTGGCGTGGTTTCCACTATGAACACCAATGGCAGTCGTGAAGTATTGGTGCCGGATCGCAATGTTTAGTCCGAGAGTCTCGCAGGTTCGGCGAGGATTCTGCGCACTGATACCGAGTCTGTTGGTTATGTTTGTCAGCGTATCCTCAGCAGCTGACACTCTCACGCCAGCGCAAGCTCTAACCCAACGCATGGTGGCCCTTGATGGTATGCGCGCGGCTATCGTGCAAAAGATTTACGCGAATGGCGTAGTGCTGGAGGAAAGCCAGGGCAGCGTTGCGTTGGCTAAGCCAAATTTGCGCTGGCAAGTCGATACGCCGTTTCCTCAAGTGATCTTAGTGAAGCGGGACGAACTGCAAATTTACGATGAGGATTTGGCTCAGCTGACGATCCGTGATTTATCGGCTGCGGTTAGCGAAACACCGGCCGATGTGCTGATGCAGCCCGAGCGCCTGCTCAGCGGAGACTACACCGTGACGCTGGATCGCGTCGAGGCACGTGAGGTGTATCGATTGTTTTCGGATGCGTCGTCGGCACTTTTCCAACGTCTGGACATTGTCTTTGTCGAAGACACTTTAGAGTCATTGACGATTTTGGACTGGCAAAGCCAGCAAACGCAGATCCTTTTTGTCGACGTAGAGATCCTATCCGAGCTGCCTGGCAGTCTGTTCGAATTGTCGCTGCCTCAAGATACGGATGTGGTTCGTGGCTGATTTGTTCGACGGCAGTGACGCTGGCGGTCTAGATCCCCGGCCATTAGCCGATCGCCTGCGACCGAGCACCTTGAGCGACTACGTTGGCCAGAATCATCTGCTTGACGAGGACAAACCGCTGGGCGGCTTGGCGGCCCGGCGACAGATTCATTCCATGTTGCTCTGGGGCCCGCCGGGTACCGGCAAAACGACCTTGGCCAAATTGCTCGCAGATAATGCAAACTGTCAGTGGATCAGCTTGTCGGCGGTGTTGTCCGGCGTAAAAGACATCCGAGCGGCGGTCTTACTGGCGGAGCAATATCTGGCTCAAGGCAAGCGCACGGTGTTGTTTGTCGACGAAGTGCATTGCTTCAACAAAGCTCAGCAAGACGCGTTCTTACCTCACGTAGAAGCAGGCACCGTAACCTTTATTGGGGCGACCACAGAAAACCCGTCCTTTGAAGTCAATGCGGCTCTGCTCTCTCGAGCGCGAGTTTATGTGCTGCAACGGCTGGGAGATGGGGAGCTGCTGGAAGTGGTGTCTCGTGGGTTAGAGGTTCTGGAAAAGCCTATGTCGGCTGCGGTGCGTCATATGCTGGTGGGTGTGGCCGACGGAGACGCGCGTCGCGCATTGAATATTTTGGAAATTGCCGCCCAGCTTGCCGAGGGCGAGATCACTGAAGCGATGTTGGCGTCGGTTGCCGGCGAGCAGCTGCGGCGTTTTGATAAGGGCGGCGATATCTTTTACGAGCAAATTTCTGCGTTGCACAAATCCGTTCGTGGCAGTGCACCGGACGCAGCCCTATATTGGTTTTGCCGCATGCTCGACGGGGGCGCTGATCCCCGTTACCTCGGACGGCGTATTCTGCGAATGGCCAGTGAAGACATCGGCAATGCCGATCCTCGTGCACTGCAACTCACTGAATCTGCGCTTTCCACGTTTGAGCGCCTTGGTTCGCCGGAGGGCGAGCTGGCGCTGGCACAGGCCGTGCTCTATCTCGCCAGTGTGCCCAAGAGCGATGCAGCTTACAAAGCATTTGGTGAAGCGATGGCTTTCGTCAAGCAAACGCCGTCCCACGAGGTGCCCATGCATTTGCGCAATGCCCCGACTCAGCTAATGAAGGGTATGGGTTACGGTGACGGTTATCGACACGCTCATGCGGAAAAAGACCCCGATGTCGGTGCCTACGCTGCGGGAGAAAGCTACTTTCCGGATGAATTGAAACCGGTGACGTTCTATCATCCCGCCGCCGCTGGATTGGAAGAGAAGATCCGCCAGCGTCTGCAGCGGTTGGCGGCCGCGGATGCGTTAGCGATCGGTCCGCAACGGACCCAAGAGTGATGCACCGGTCGGGTTGGGTTTTTAATTAATCATTCACGGATGGACGCATGTTAGATATCAAGTTGTTGCGCAGTGCCCCGGAACAGGTGGCTCAGGCCCTGACAATCAAGGGCTATCACTTCGATGTCGCTGAATTTATCAGCCTCGAAGAGCAACGCAAGAGTTTGCAGCAGCAGACCGAGGACTTGCAAAATGAGCGTAACGTCAAATCCAAGTCTATCGGCCAAGCCAAGGCCGCTGGTGAAGACATAGCACCCTTATTGGCCGAGGTCGGAGATTTGGGCGAGCGTCTGGATCAATCTAAGTCGGCGTTCAGCGAGGTTCATCAGGCCATGCAAGCACTGCTGATGTCTCTGCCAAACATGCCCCACGAGAGCGTGCCTGCCGGTAAGGACGAAAGTGACAATGAGCTGCGCAGCACATGGGGCACGCCAGGTACCTTCGATGCCGAACCCCTCGATCACGTGGATCTTGCCGATAAGGGCGGCCTTGATTTTGAAGCTGCGGCGAAGATCACCGGGTCACGGTTCGTCGTCATGCGAGGACCCTTGGCCCGACTACACCGTGCTCTCACTCAATTCATGCTGGATCTGCACATTCAGAAGCACGGTTATCAAGAAGTCTATGTTCCTTACATGGTCAACGCTGACAGCGCCCGAGGTACCGGCCAGCTACCCAAGGCAGCAGAAGACATGTTTCGGGTGGAGGCGGAAAACGACCTCTTTCTCATACCAACGGCCGAAGTTCCGGTTACGAATTTGTATCGTGGAGAAATACTCGCCGAAGCCGACCTGCCCATACGTCACGTCTGTCATACCCCATGTTTTCGCAGCGAGGCGGGCAGCTACGGGCGTGATACTCGTGGCATGATCCGACAACATCAATGTGAAAAAGTAGAGTTGGTACAGCTGGTTCACCCAGAGACATCCTGGGATACCTTGGACGCCCTGACCGGGCATGCCGAAGCCGTGCTGCAGCAGTTGGAGCTGCCCTACCGATCCATGGTGTTGTGCGGCGGGGATACCAGCTTTACAGCAGCAAAAACCATTGATTTGGAAGTGTGGCTGCCCAGCCAGAACCAGTATCGAGAGATTTCATCCTGCAGCAATTTTCTGGATTTTCAAGCGCGTCGAATGCAGGCGCGATATCGCGATGCCAATGGTGATACTCAGTTGTTACATACCCTCAATGGATCTGGCTTAGCCATAGGCAGAACGCTGGTTGCGCTGATAGAAAATTATCAGCTGGGCGATGGAACCATTGCGGTTCCAGAGGCCTTGCGCGGCTATCTAGGAGGTGCGGGCCGATGGCAGCTCAATCCGTAACATACCCTTGAACACATTTCGCTAACGACATGAATTTCAATCGCTAACGTGTTCTATCTACCGCTTTTTCATCGTTTGCAGGGGCAGCCGTGTCTGGTGGTCGGCGGCGGTCAAACCGCTCTGCGTAAACTGCGCTGGCTGGTTCGTGCCGGTGCGCAGATTACGGTGATTGCTCCAGACGTCGATCCCGACATTCAGCGGATGCGGGACGCGGGCGAGTTGGTCGTCGAGCGCACACCATTTTATTCGGAAGCGATTCATCCCCAGCTGCGATTGGTGATCAGCGCAACCGATGCGCCTCAGGTGAGTGAGGCTGTCTTTGTCGCTGCGATGAAGCAGGGTGTCTTGGTGAACTGCGTGGACCGTACCGAGCTGTGCACGATCATATTCCCGGCCATTATCGATCGCTTCCCCATTCTGGTGGCGGTGTCGAGCATGGGGCAGTCTCCAACGCTGTCCCGCAGCGTGCGCGGCTGGATAGAAACCCGCTTGCCGTTGCAACTCGGTCGTTTGGCAGACCTGGCTGGAGATCTTCGCACCCAGGTGAAGCAAAAACTCTCGAGTGTCGATGCGCGCAAAGGGTTTTGGGATGCCGTTTTCGAGAGTTCCGCTGCCAGCAAGGCCATGCCGGGTGACCTAAGCGCTGCCGTTAGCGAAGCGCACGACATGCTCGATCGGGTTCAAGAAGCGGGGGAGATTGTTCTTGTGGGTGCCGGTCCCGGCGATCCGGATTTGATTACCCTGCGAGGCCTGCGTGCCATCCAGACTGCAGACGTGCTGATGTACGACAAGTTGGTCCACCCGTCCTTGCTCGAATATGCGCGGCGTGACGTAGAACTGGTCGACGTGGGGAAACAAGGGCCGCGAGAAGAGGCTGGTGCCAAGGGCTGGGGCTCCTCGCAGAGTTCACCAGCTGCACTGCGACCTACGGGCACGACGATGCAGCAGGCGATCAATCACCGGATGTTAGAAGAAGCGCAAGGCGGTAAAAAAGTGGTTCGGCTGAAGGGCGGTGATCCCTTTATCTTCGGTCGTGGCGGTGAAGAGCTGCTGGAAGCAGCAGCCCATGGATTCACGGTCGACGTGATTCCCGGTATCACGGCTGGGATGGCCGCAGCCAGCTACGCCGGCATTCCGCTGACCCATAGGCATGTGAGCCAATCGGTGCGGTTTTTGACCGGTCACCGTGTGGCCGACGCACAAAATCTGGAATGGTCAGAATGGGCGCGAGACGATCAAACGCTAGTGATCTATATGGGCTTGGTCAGTTTGGAGAAGATCCAAAATCGTTTGCTGGAAGCGGGTCGAGAGGGCATGACGCCGGCGGTACTGATTGAAAATGCAACGCTGCCGGAGCAGCGTGAGATTTATGCGCCCTTGGCGGAACTGCATCAGTCTGTGATAGCTGCGCAGATCAGCGGCCCGTCGATTATTATCGTCGGCGAAGTGGTCGGTGTGCCAATGCAGGTAAAGACCCTGCTTCAGACGCGATCAGATCAGCAGGATCACCACGGATCTTGATCGGGGGCTGTGTTTAAAGACAGTTGGTCGGGCGGGGCAGGCCGGCAATTTTTGCCGCGGTCTTTGCCGGACTCCCGCCAAAAAGCCCCATCAGATAGACACTGGAGCCGCATTCCTCGCCCAAATGTTCCCTCACCAGCTTGACCAAGGGCCGCATAGGCGGAGAGGTTTCTGTGCGGTCAAAGAAGTCGCGCAACAGGTTGATAACCTGCCAGTGAGCGTCTGAGAGAATCACGTCTTCGGTTGCTGCTAAACGATGAGCCACATCTCGGCTCCAGTCGTTCAAGTCGAGGAGATATCCTTCTTTATCGCAGGTTGGATCGCCATTGGTAGGCGTGGCCGCTGACATTGTGTCAGTCCTTCCAGCTGACAATGGGTGAATGGACTTCGGTCAGCGCCACAAGGCCGTCATAGTCTACAGTTTCAATGGCGCCACGCTGCGCATCGCTGATTCCCCTGGCTTTCGCATCCGCGCTCAACAGGCGCGCCTTATCCGATGGGAGCCTTGCTTGATGCCACTTAAGGCAGGCATAGACGCCATCGTCTAGCATCAGAACGATGTCGTCCGGATGCTTGCGCTTTAGGCACGAGTGCAAGCCCTGTTCGCTGAATACCAGATGCAGGCTCATGGCTGTCCTCCGATGACCACATCGCTGTTACGGATCAGTGCCTGCTGCGCCGGATAGTCGACGGCTTCGAATCCAAGGTGTTGATCAATCGCGACGTTACGCATTTGCAGGGAAGATGCGCACACGTACAGGCGATCGATTTCATAGGATGGCAATCCGCTCAGCACCTTGGCGAGGGTTTGACGCTCTAAGGCATCGCCTGACTGATGTTGCTGCAGGTTCCACACACCGTCGTCGCGCAGCAAAATCGCCACATCACCATCGAAGGCAGCGGCTACCATGGCGGTTTCCAATTGCTCCAGAACGACGCTGCTGCCATAGGGCGAGCGGCTGACGATGAACAAGTAGCGTTTCATGCAGGGAACTCGACATAGCGGTCAGCCGTCGCGATGGCCCCAATAAGTTGGCCGAGGCCCACGAGCTCAAACGTCTTGCTTAGCGTGTCTGAGGGCAGGTCGTAGCGTTCTTGTTCGGTTTCATTGACTACCCCACGCTTGATACCGCTGGCTATGCACACGGCGAGCTCGATACCGCCGCTGTGCAGAGATTGCCACCGCCTCGCGAGATTTACGTTATATCGAGTCTGCGGGGGCACATGGCTGTTCAGACTGTGATAGACGCCCTCGTGAAAAAAGAATACCCGCTCAATCTGATGCCCACAGGCGAGCAGCGCCTCGGCAAAGCCAATCGCGTGCTCTGCAGCGTTACTGGAATAGGGCGCACCGTGAACGGCAAGGGCATAAATCATGGTCTTATGATAACCGAACGCGCATCAGCTGGTCTGTAGCTCACGTGCTGATCCAGCCCGCAGCAGGCCTCTCACGTCTTCCAGAATGACGATCAATGCTGGAATCAAAAACAGGATGATGACGCTGGCGAACACGATGCCGGTAGCCAGACTCACGGCCATGGGTATGAGAAATTGCGCTTGCGTACTGGTCTCGAACAGCATCGGCGTCAAGCCAAGGGCAGTGGTAGCCGTTGTCAGGAATATGGCGCGAAAACGTCGCCGAGAAGCCTCAGTGACGGACTCTTGAATGGGCATACCCGACGCGCGATTGCGGTTGTACTGGTCCATGAGCACCAGAGAATCGTTCACGACCACCCCGCTGAGCGCCACCATGCCGAAGATCGAGATGAATGAAATGTTGTAACCCAGCAGAAAGTGGCCGATCACCGCGCCGGCGGCGCCAAAGGGTACGCCCGCAAGCACGACGAAGGGTTGTAAGTAGCTGCGTGTCTGAGA
>JAACDS010000196.1 GCA_009936895.1 Pseudomonadota bacterium | reverse complement strand
GCGGGGGCGTCGATGACTGTGAGCCCAGGTGGGCGAGTCGTAGGAGATATCCGTGCGCCGTCCGTATTGATTCACGGCCGGGTGGATGGAACCGTCTATGCGCTCGAGCACCTAGAGATTGCGGATGGCGCGATCATCCAAGGAGACCTGCACTACAGCGTACTGCAGATGCATATGGGCGCGTCTGTTCAAGGACGTTTGATTCATTCGGTGCCCGACGAAGCAGAAAAACCAACGAGCCCAGCACAGTCTGGTCGCGGCGATGTGCCCGCGGACAGCATTGGGGCAAGCGATTAAGGCCTGAGATGCAAACCAGTATTACGTTTTCGGAAAAAGCGGCCAACAGAGTGAAGCGCCTGATTGAAGACGAGGGTGATCCAAACCTTTGTCTCAGAGTGTTCATCTCTGGCGGGGGCTGCAACGGCTTTTCTTACGGATTTACCTTTGATGACAGTCGGGCCGAGGATGATGCGGTGATTGAGCGCGCCGGGGTGCTTATGCTCGTTGATGCCATGAGCTACCCCTATTTGGACGGAGCCGACGTGGACTATGTCGAAGACCTATCTGGCGCGCAGTTTGTCGTGTCAAACCCCAACGCTGCTGCGACCTGCGGCTGCGGAAGTTCCTTTTCTCTGTAAAAACTGCCTTCGGTGGGGGGCACTCTTAACCGGGATATATTGCACCTAAAATGCGCGGGCCGTCGGCGCCGGTTACCGCTGTCAAATTGCCGGGTAAGAGATAATGCCGTCGGTAGGCGAGCCACGCGAACGCCGCAGCCTCAACCGCGTCACCGTCGATGCCCCAGTGCTCGGTCGGTTCCACCACACAGTGGCTGTGCCCACGCGCGTGAAGTGCCCGTTTAAGGCGCTGCAACAAGTGCGTGTTCAGGCGGCCGCCTCCACAGACTGGCACATGGCTCACATTCGGCAGGCTTTTAGAAATGCTGTCTGCAATGCTGATCGCCGTGAATTCCGCCAGCGTGGCTTGCACGTCCTGATTGGTGATGCCTGTGTTGGTCTGCTCAAGATGAGGGCTGAGCCACGCCCGGTTAAAGTACTCGCGGCCTGTGCTTTTCGGCGGCTCCAACGAAAAGTAAGGATCGTTTAACAGGCTGACGAGCAGGGCATCGTTAACGTTGCCCGAAGCCGCCCAGGCACCAGAGGCATCAAAACGGTCAGCACCATGTTCGGTGTGATGTGTCGCATACCACTCATCCATCAAACAATTGCCAGGGCCAACGTCGAAGCCGCCAAGACTGCCTCTTAAGGGAGAGATATTGCTGATGCCACCAATGTTCAGTATGCAAGGCTGACCGTCTAGTTTGTTGAAAAGCACCTGATGAAACGCCGGTGCTAGGGGAGCACCCTGACCTGCTGCGGCCATATCGCGCCGCCGAAAGTCAGCGATCGTGTCAATGCCGGTTAATTCTGCGATGCAGTTAGGGTCGCCGATCTGCAAAGTAAACGGTTGATCTGCTGTGCCGGGTGGTCGATGCCTTACGGTCTGCCCGTGACTGCCAATGGCGGTAATGCTAGCGGGTTCAATACCGAGCGTTTTCAGCCACTGCAGTATCGATGCGCCAATAAATTCCCCCAGAAGCCGGTCACACTGCCCCAAAAGGTCAACGGAGGAAAGGTCGGGCTGTCCGCAGGCGAGCAGCGCGTCGCGCAAAAAATCCGGTAGCGGCACCGCATGAGCGTGGGTAACGGTAACTTCCTCGTTGAACGACGATTCAGGGCCGGTCGGGTGGCTTACTTCAATGAGCGCGAGGTCCAGAGCGTCAACGCTCGTGCCCGTCATGCATCCCATAAAGGAGCCCAGCTTCATCGTGATGCCGATGCGAGCGCTGCTTGGTCCCTAAAGTGGTCCAATAGCAAAATGTTGGTAAACGTGCGCTTCTGAAACCGAGCGATTTCCCGCTGGGGCACGGGCTGCGCCTGCGGAAGCTTCACGGTGCGCGGGTTTTGGTGAACACCGTTCACCAAAAACTCATAATGAAGATGAGGCCCGGTAGCATAGCCTGTCGCGCCGACGTAGCCGATGGTTTGGCCCTGCTTAACCCGCTTCCCCGTCTTGATGTTGCGGGCAAATTTCGACAGATGCAGGTATTTCGTTACAAACTGTTCGCCGTGTTTGATCACAACGTAATTGCCGTTCGCCTTGGTTCGCGATGCTTGCTCAACCTTGCCATCGCCGGCAGCCAAAATGGGGGTGCCCCTGGGAGCTGCATAGTCGATGCCCCGATGAGGCGTAACGGTTTTGTAAAGTGGATGCTTGCGGCGCAGGTTAAAGCTGGAGCTAATTCGGGAAAATTCTACTGGCGCACGCAAAAATGCTTTGCGCATACTGAGCCCCTCGGAATCGAAATAATCTGCAGATCCCGTTTCGTTGGTATAGCGAACGGCAGTATAAGCACGGCCTTGATTGACAAATCGGGCGGCTAAAATATCGCCATAGCCAATGAACTCGTCATCCAAGTAGTGCTCTTCGTACAGCGCGAAAAACTCATCGCCAGGTCGGATATCCAGCACGCAGTCGATATCCCACTGAAAGATTTGGGCGATTCGCATGGTGAGATTGTCCGGAAGACCGACGGACTGGCTGGTGAGAAACAGACTGTTGTCGATGATCCCGTGTTTATAAGTCAGGGCTTTGGCGGGCTCAGCGAAGCGCTCCTCGCTAGTGAATCCTCCCTCACCGGTGCTGGTGAACACGACACTTTCCAGAGGGCCTGGCTGATAGGTTAACGAGGTTAGTAACTGCTCATTGCTCTCGAGTATCAGTTCGGCGCCGGGAAAAATGTCGTCAAGAACTCTCCCGTGCTCGGTTTGTGTCAGCGCGTGAAGAGTCCGCGCCGAAAACCCATGGCTTGCAAAGATCGTGGCCATATTGTCGCCATTCTTAACCGTTGCTCTGTGTCGTTTAGACCGATCGATGGCAGGCTCGGCGGTCTCCGCAAGATTTGTGGTTTCTGCTGCTGGCTGGAGCAATGACTCGACACTTGACGATGGCCCCGGCGCTAGGGTCGGCTCTGCATCAGCTGGGCTGCCGGTATCGGTTGGGCTCTTTGGGATGAACCCGCTCGCGGCCAACAGCAGTAGGCAGAGACCTACCAGTGTGGCCAGTCTTCTGTGAAGGAGCGGAATTTGCATGGTATCCAATAGCGTCCAAACGGTGGCTTATCCTAGGCTCTGCCGACTGATAAGGCCGGTGCGGCGAGTATAGAAGAAAGTTTGTGCAAGAAAAAACCGCAAGCGCTTGCCTGACCGTGCAGTCGGTAGGGATCTTTTGTTAAAGTTCTGCGCCTGCCCGAGTGCAGATTGGCCCGGTGCTACACCGGGACGCGGTACCTAATGCATAACAGGATATGAACGAATGAGCGCACAAGCCTTTATCGATGAGCTGCGGTGGCGCGGGCTGTTAACCCAAGTGTCTGACGAGACAGGCTTGCTCGAGCATCTGGACGCTGGGCGTCGAACGCTCTACTGCGGGTTCGACCCAACCGCAGACAGTTTGCATATTGGCAGCTTGGTGCCATTACTGGCACTGCGACGTTTTCAGTTGCAAGGCCACCGCCCCTTGCTATTGCTCGGTGGGGCTACTGGCTTAATAGGGGATCCATCAGGCCGGGATGATGAGCGGTCGCTGAATCGAGAGGAAACCGTTGGTATCTGGGTCGATGCTCTGAGGAATCAGGTAAGCAGCTTCCTTGATTTTGACGCAACAGATGGCAGCGCGGCGAAGATCGTGAATAACCTCGATTGGACGGCGGATCTGAGTGTGATCGATTTTTTGCGCGATATCGGTAAACACTTTTCTGTCAACGGGATGATTCAGCGCGAATCCGTCAAAGCCCGCCTAGAACGAGCGGAGCAGGGCATTTCATATACCGAATTCAGCTACATGCTATTGCAGGCAATGGATTTCTTGCGCCTCGCGCAAAACGAAGGCTGTTCTCTGCAAATTGGCGGAAGCGATCAGTGGGGCAATATCGTGTCGGGTATCGACCTGATTCGACGCCACATGGGTGAGACCGCCTATGCCTTTACCATGCCCCTTGTCACCAAGGCAGATGGAACAAAATTCGGTAAATCAGCAACCGGGGCTATATGGTTGGATCCACAAAAAACCTCGCCTTATATGTTCTATCAGTTTTGGTTGAACAGCGCTGATGCTGACGTGGGAAGCTTTTTGCGGCTGTTTACCTTTTTGAAGCAGCAAGAGATTGCTGATCTAGAGGCGTTGATGGAGGAGCATCCGGAGCGTCGTGAGGCCCATCGAAAGCTTGCCCAAGAGGTGACCGGGCTCGTGCACGGCGCAGATGCTGTAGTTGCGGCAGAGCGGATCAGTGCCGCGTTGTTTTCTGGCGACACCCGCGCTCTTCTGGAGAGCGATTTAGAAGAACTGCGGCAAGACGGGCTCTCCAATAGCGTCAGCGAGCCGGGAGTAGGTCTTTTGACCGTGCTCGTCGAAGCAGGTTTGGTCAAATCTACCGGAGAAGCGAGAAAGCTGATTCAGGGGAACGGCATCAAGTTGAACGGTGTGTCCGTCAGTGACGTTTCATGTACTTTGGACTTTGACGATGCTCTTTTTCAGCGTTTCTACCTGATTCGTAAGGGGAAAAAGAATTACCATCTAGTTGTGAGCCAGTAGCCATAAATCGGGTTCCAAAGAAAAGTACACTTTTTTGCAATTTGGAGTTGCGCGCCAGTTCGATATGCGTATTATACGCCTCCCTTGCAGCGAGGCTGAAACAAGCCAAGCAGCAGATCTTTAATAATATAAAGCAAGTGCATTGTGGTTCTTTCGGCACGCAATCTCTAATGAGAAGGCGAACGCCGGTAAGAAACAAAATGTACAAACAAGCCATTCGTGTGGGAACACGTAATTCGTTTTGAGTAAATGATTACTCGGCATCATGGTTGGAAAAAAGGCGTCTCGTAAGAGACAAATCGGATCTGACTGAAAGTCGAAAATATTAAACTGAAGAGTTTGATCATGGCTCAGATTGAACGTTGGCGGCACGCCTAATACATGCAAGTCGAACGAGAAAGCACTTC
>JAACDS010000195.1 GCA_009936895.1 Pseudomonadota bacterium | reverse complement strand
CGGGTTTTACCCTCAACGTTGGCGCCGAGATACCACGAGTTGCAGCCTGGATAAACCGACGTGTCGGCAACGTCGTTGACATGAGATACCCACGCTTCTTCAGCGCTGGGTTCCGGGTCGATGGTGCGGTGCTGATGCGAATTCATGTACTCAATGCAGTCGGATATCCACTCCACATGCTGTTCGATAGACGGCAGCATATTGGACAAGACGGAGGGGCTGCCCGGGCCGGTTACCAAAAATAAGTTAGGAAAGCCTGCTGTGGCCAAGCCGAGGTAAGCCTTAGGCCCGGCAGCCCACTTGTCTTGCAGGCTTTGGCCTTGCTTGCCGCGAATATCAATGTTCATGACGGCACCAGTCATCGCGTCAAATCCCGTGGCGAGCACAATGGCGTCGACTTCATGCCGAACTCCGTCGGTGACGATGGCGTTGCCGTCAATCTTGGTGATGGGTGTCTCGTTCAGATCGATCAGCGAGACATGGTCTTGGTTATATATCTCGTAGTAATCAGAGTCCACGCACAATCGCTTGCAGCCGATTGGCGTGCTGGGCACCAGTTTTTCCGCCAGCGCGGGATCGTCAACTCGCTGAGCAATTTTGCTTTTGAAAAATTCCCGGGCGGTATCGTTGGCCTTCATATCAAAAACCAAGGCGTTGTAGACCGCGAGAAATGCCAGGCCACCCTTAGCCCAGCGCGCCTCATAGGCTTGTTGGCGCTCATCCGCCGTCACTTCGAAGGCGGACTGATCGTTGTCGTCGAAGTCTGCGCCAAATCCGCGCTGCCAGTTTTCTTGACGATACTCCCGATAACGTGACTTCAGTTCCTGCACGTAGTTTGGATCCAAGGCCTCGTTGTAGGCAGGAATGGAGTAGTTAGGCGTGCGCTGAAAGACCTTCAGAGATGTGGCTTGCTTGGCGATAATGGGCGTGCTTTGAATAGCAGAGGAACCGGTACCGATCACCCCAACGTTTTTACCAGTGAAATCCACGCCGTCATGAGGCCAGCTGCCCGTGTGGTAGACGGGTACCGTGGCCGCGTCCAGACCGTCGATGTTCGGGTAATTGGGCTTGGAAAGACAACCCGTCGCCATGATCACGAAGCGGGCTTGAATGCTCTCGCCGGAATCCAGTTCGACTCGCCATTGATCGTGTGCGGGTAGGTAGTGGGTCGCATCGACGCGAGTATTAAACGTCATGCCATCAGCTAACCCAAAGCGCTCAACCACATGCTCGGCGTACGTGAGTATTTCTCCCTGAGTGGCGTATTTTTCGCTCCATTCCCATTCTTGCTGCAGGTCTTCCGAAAACTGGTAGGAGTACTGCATGCTTGGAATGTCGCAGCGCGCGCCGGGATAGCGGTTCCAGTACCAAGTGCCACCCACCCCGGTACCTGCTTCGATCACCCGCGCCTCTAAACCCTGCTGACGCAGTTTGTGCAGCATGTAAATGCCCGCAAATCCAGCACCGACGATTACCGCATCAATGGACTTAGTTGAACCGCTCATACGTTGCTCTCCCATGACATTCTCTCCCAAAAATTACAGCATCCAGACTAGGGGAAAGTGCAAGCAAAAAGCAATCTGAGCGTGCGCTGATATGACGTTGTGGTTAGGTCTCTGGATTTGTCTTTTTGGACATATACCCTATAGTCCAGCTCGAGATTCAGGAGAGTGTTGGGGAAAACAATGTCGACAGAAGACGTGCAGACAGCTGAGCTGAGACGGCGGTCCATTCATCCACAGGCCGGGGATACCTGGTTCAGCATAGCCGAACGGGAGTTTTCCGGGCAGCAGCAGGAGGTTGCTGTCGCCCAGTTGCAAAGCTGGAACCTCCACGTGTTTGCGCGGCGGGTCATCGACGACGCGACTGGCGAAATGGGTAATCCGATTTTGCCCAGCGACATCTTGTTTTTAGAAGCGCCGCTTGCGGCCACTGGGCAGTGACTGCGGTGATATCAGATGTGCGCCTCGCCGCAGCCCATGAGGGCGTCGCGGAAATTGTCGTGTCGCTGACGTTTAACAATGGCGGCCAATCCCAGGTCGCGCTAGATCACATTGCCGGTGCGCGCCTAATGAAAAATTGCGGTGCAACTCGGGTAGACGAATTGATTGGCCAAGGTTGGGAGCACGTTCGCGACGCTCTTGCCGGCGCCTACAACGGGTTAGATTAGGAGAGATCATGCTGGATTTGATTATTAAGAACGGCAAAGTGGTTGACGGCAGTGGGCTGCCAGCTTTTGTAGCCGATGTGGGGATAAAGGATGGCGTTATCGTCAAAGTAGGGCGCGTCCATGAGGCCGCTGCCCATACCGTAGACGCAACAGGCAAAGTAGTGGCGCCCGGCTTCATAGATCCGCACACCCACTTCGACGCACAGCTGCTGTGGGATGGTGCCGCCAAACCTGCCATAGAACATGGGGTTACTACCATTGTGCCCGGCAACTGCTCTTTGTCACTGGCGCCACTGAAGGCTGAACATCGTATGAAGTTGGTTGGCATGTTCAATCAAATCGAGGAAATGCCGCACAAGGCCTTTGCCGAAGGTGTTGAGTGGAACTGGGAAACGTTTGACGAGTTCGTCGCACGTATCGGTAACAATTTGGACATCAACGTTGCGCCGCTTGTGGGTCATAGTGTCCTGCGCCTGTGGGTGATGGGCGACGAATCGATGAAGCGAACGGCGACCGTCGCGGAAACTCAGGCCATGTGTGCGCTGCTGGATCAGTGTCTGCAAGCTGGCGCCATTGGCCTGTCCACCAGCTTCGTTGACATGGATGAACGACTGCAGCCTGTGCCCAGCCGCTACGCAAATATCGAAGAGCTGGACGCGCTTTGTTCTGAACTGTCTAAGCACAACAAAATTTTGCAGGTCGTGCACGAGTTCTACGATGCGGACTTGACCTTGGCCCGAATCGATCAGCTGGCCGACATCAGTTTGTCCCATGGCATCAACACCACGCTGTCGCCGTTATTTGTCAATCACGACAACGCCGAGGGCGTCCAGCCAATCATGAGGCGAGTGTCCGAGCACACCGCGCGAGGTGCACGCGTGTGGCCTCAGGTGCAGACCCGGCCCATCGATATTTCCTTTAACTTCTCTGTGCCCAGTTTACTGTTTATTCGCCTGCCCAAGTGGTACGCGCTGATGCGCTGCAATACGCCGGAACAAATTATTACCAGCCTTAAGGATGCGGATATTCGCGCAACCTTGGTCGCGGAGGCCCAAGGCATGATGTCGTTGTGGAACCGATTGATCCTGCGTCAGGTGCAGTCCGATGCCAACCAAGCCTTCGTGGGCAAAACCCTCGAAGCCATTGCCGCCGAACGCGGTACCGATGCGCTCAATGTGATGATCGATATTTCGCTGGAAGAAGAGCTTGAAGCACATTTTCTGTCCGCAGACATGGGGCACAATGACGACAAGTTGGTCGGTGATTTGCTGAACCATCCCAATGTGATGGTCGGTGCCAGTGACGGCGGGGCGCATATTTTGTCCTTCGCCACCTACGGCGATACCGGCTACTTGCTGGGTCACTTCGTTCGCGACACCGCCTGCATTGGACTGGAAGCCGCCGTGAAGAAAATCACCTCGGATCCGGCAAACCTGTGGGGGCTGGGTAATCGAGGCATGCTGAGGGACGGATTCATTGCCGACGTGACCGTGTTCGATGAAGCCACCATCGATCGGGGTGTTGAGCACTTTGTGCAGGACGTACCCGGCGACGGCTACCGCTATGTGCGCGACGCCCATGGCGTGGATACTG
>JAACDS010000194.1 GCA_009936895.1 Pseudomonadota bacterium | reverse complement strand
TAGGACTGACTCAACTTGCTGGTTAGTCAACTTAGAAATAGAGGCCATTGCCTCGCCAACTTTTTCCACCTCTCTTGGGTTCATGTGGCGCATTACTAATGTTGCAGCCTCCTCACCCACCCCTAGTAGAAATATCGCCGCTCGTTGTGAGCCTGTCAGTTGAATATTGTCAGGCATCAGAGGCAATCCAATTCTTTACAACATAAGCAGCGCGAACTGGTTGCTCATTCGCTGAATTTCTAGCCATTGCCAAGCTTTGCTGATAGTTGGGCTTGGGAGATGCTGGAGGCAGCTCGGGAATGGGAGCTGTTAGAGCGGTAATTCGCGACTCAGCAGCATCCTCAGCTATGGGTCCTGCTAACGCAGCATCTGAAGTACCTCTCGCAATTGCAGGCGGTGCGTAATTTGTTGAATACCGAACCATCGGTCGCAAGACTGCAAAAATCAGAGCCAAGACTCCCAATGCTGCTATCAAGCCCTTGCCCAGATCCCATATCCATGGCTGGTCAAATAGACCCGGCTCTGGCAGTTGCTCAAGCGGTTGAGGTGTTATGAACGGTGAGTTTATGACCTGAACTGTATCACCCCGCGCCTCATTAAAACCGACGGCCTCTCGAACCAGAGCATTTACTTGGTCTAATAGTGCCGCGTCCAAGGGAACCCTCTCCCCGTTTTCATCTTCTCGATAATCAATAACTACGGCAACCGACAACTTATTAACTTCACCAGGCACCGAGCGCACGTATTGAATAGTTTTGTTGACCTCGTAGTTACGAGTTTCTTGCCGACTCTCTCGGTCTGGCCCGTTGTCAATGGGTTGTTGTCCAACATCGTCAGGTTGTGCTGCTTGCGGAGGATTGGGAACTAGCCCCCCGGGCGGCCCTGCAACCACGGTACTATTGGAAATATCCTCACTCGTCTGCTCGCTTCTGAGAGCAACGTTTGGATCGAAGATTTCATTGGTGCTCTCGGTTCTAGTGAAGTCCATATTGGCTGTAACTTGCGCCTGCACAGCGCCGACACCCAATATAGGTTCCAATATCGCAATTATCCTATCGGTAAGCGACCCTTCAAATTGCTCTGCTAATCGAAATTGCTCAGCGGTGTAGCCAAAATCAGAGTCCTGCCCCTGACTGGAAAGAAGCTTTCCCGCACCGTCAACAACTGAAACTCGTGAAGTGTCGAGATTAGGGATGCTTGATGCAACCAAATTAATAATGCCTGACAACTGCCTGTCAGAAAGGCGAGTACCCCCACGCAGATTTAACATCACGGAGGCAGACGGTTCGTTGCCTCTCCTTAGAAAAGCAGTTTGCCGGGATATTGCCAAATGCACTCTGGCTGCGGTAACCGAATCTAGCGCCGTAATTGTCCTAACCAGCTCGGCCTCTACTGCCCGGTGGTATCTTGCCTCCTCCATGAAGCTGGACAGGCCCATTTCTTGCTCTAGGTAGAGAGACTCAAACCCAATACCAGAACCATCTTTCGGAAAACCCTCGCTAGCAAGGACCATGCGCGCCTGCAAAACCTCATCAAATGGCACTTCCAAGAGACCGGTACGTTGTTCAAGACGATACTCGATGCCATTGGTCTGCAAAATTGCGATAGCTTCGGCGTTATCTGAGGGCGTCATAGGGCCATAAATTGACTGATACGATGGGGAACTAGCCCAATTAACCAAGCCTACTGCGAGAGCAATACTTGCTGCGAAGCCAACCAGTAGTGAAATTTGGCGCGCTACTGGTTGCGCTGCAAAGCCGCTTACTCTATTTAAAATTGGATTGTCTGCCATAGTTGACTAATCCTCAAACCGGCATGTTCATGACGTCTTTATAGGCAGTAAGAAGTTTATTTCTAACCTCAGTCATGCCCGAAAATTGAATACTCGCCTTTTGAGCGTTAATCATAACGTCGGCTAAAGAGACTGTAGGGTCTCCACCCTCAAATCGTGCAGTCAACGCTTTGGATTGCTGCATTGAGTCGTTTACTTGCCTAATCGACTGCGACATTAAATCTGAGAACGGGGTGGCCTCAACTGCATCGGAAGGACGATTTACCTCCCCACGAGCTATAGCCTGCATAGCCCGCATCTGAGCTAGGACTTGGTTGATCGCAACGTCACTCATAAATTTCTACTCCTCCGTTAAGCAATCGAGGTGTCTGGAACCTCAATGCCCTGCTCTTTAAACTTTGCAAGCTTGTAGCGAAGTGTTCTTCCACTAATACCTAAACGCTCGCTCGCAATTTTTCGATTTCCGTTAGTGTCTTTCAACGTACTTAGTATTAGCTCGCGTTCGTTTGTTTTTAATATGTCTGGAGCGGAAACAATCGCAGTACTTGAGCTTTTAGTGTCAACAAGGGCATCGAAAATAATATCCTGTCTCTCAATTACAGAGCCCGAGGATAATATGCAGGCTCTGTGAATACAGTTGCCAAGTTCACGAATATTGCCCCGCCAAAGGTGTGAGATTAAGAGGTTTTTTGCATCTTCGGAAAGTGAGAGAGACTTCCCCACTCCGAATCGCTCTATGAACCGGTACGCCAATGGAATAATGTCATCAACGCGCTTCCTCAGTGGAGGAAGCTCAATCGGAAATACATTTAACCTAAAATATAGGTCTTCTCTAAACCCGCCATCAGCGACCTCTTCTACAAGATTCCGATTGGTTGTAGCGAGCACCCGAACGTCAAGTGGTATTGTGGTCTTACCCCCGAGTCTCTCAACCTCTTGCTCCTGCAATACCCGCAACAATTTGGCCTGTAATTCAAGTGCCATTTCCGAAATCTCATCCAACAGCAATGTACCACCGTTGGCTTGTTCAAACTTTCCTTCTCTGGCGACAGTTGCGCCTGTAAAGGCCCCTTTTTCGTAGCCAAATAAAATCGCTTCCAACATATTTTCGGGGATAGCCGCACAATTTATAGCCACAAAATCTGATTCAGATCGAGCGGATCTTTCGTGAATTGTTCTGGCAAGAACCTCTTTACCTGTACCCGACTCCCCGCTAATCATGATTGAAGCATCTGACGGGGCGACACGATCAACGATCCCGAGTATTTCTTTTGTTTTTGCGTCCTTTGCGATCATCTCACTAGCATCGAGACCCGATCTCTTTACCATTCGCGTGACAGTTTCTACCAAAGACGCTGCCTCAAATGGCTTCTGCCAATAATCCGTTGCACCGTCGCGCATGGCCGCAACAGCGCGCTCAACACTCGCATGAGCAGTCATCATTACAAACGGAATTGAGGGGAACTTTTCGCGCGTCGCTCTCAAAAGTTGCTCGCCGTCCATTTCGTCCATTTGCACATCGCTCACTACAACATCGATATCTTGATGCATCAGCTGTAGCAAACCTTCCTTACCGTTCTCGGCCTCAAAGACCTGAAACTCAGCCGTCTCGAGGGTATCCCTGAGCGCCATTCGGAGCGTGGGGTCATCTTCAACAATAAGAATACGTGGCATCATCGATTTGACCCCTTAGACGTAGATTCAACCGGTAAAAGAATACTGAACTGAGCACCGCCAGCATCACGGTTAGCCGCATGCACGGTACCCCCATGCCGCTGAACCACAGATGCAAGAACAGCTAATCCCAAACCGGTTCCAGATGCGCGAGTAGTAAAAATGGGATCGAAAACCTGGTCAATAATTTCGTCTTTCATCCCCGGCCCATCATCTGACACTCTGATTAAAATCATGTGTTGGTTAATAGCTCCAGCCCATACCTCAATCTCAGGTGAGCCATCACTCATTTGAATCGCGTTCTGTATCGTATTGCCAATAACGGAGGACAGCTCAGCTGGAGCGGCTAAAACCTCCAGCCCTGGATTAACGCGATTCAACGCTATATTCGCTCCCGAGATCTCTATCTCTGCCTTACATGCATTGATGGCTTCCTCAACTATATTTCTTACGTTAGAGGGCTCAAGAGAGAGAGATGAGTCTCCTCGAACAAATCCCAGCATTGACGTAATGAGACTCTCTGTTTGCGACAACTGAGCTTTCAAAGCCTGACATATGCGCTCACGTTTCTTCGGTTCAATGTCTTTAGATAATTGATCAACGTACAGAACTGTTGAGGACAGAGGGGTCCTTATTTGATGCGCAAGCCTGGCTGCCATCTCCCCTAACGAGCTCAATCTGGTTTTTCTGCCAAGCTCCCGCTGCAATGTATGCTGCGCTGTAATGTCAGATACCAATATGATTGTTTCTTTATCACCGGGCAGCGGACAAGTACTCACGTTTAATCGTCTGCCCTTAATTTCAAAACTACCTTGTGAGTTGAAGCGCCCCCTATCCTCAACGACGGCCCAAGATTGCCCCTCTAACGGCTCACCCAGTAATGCTCTCGCTTGCGGATTTGCCTCTGTAATCATTTCCTCACTGTCGAGAATGATTACTCCACCAGGCAATGCATCTAGCATGGTGGCAAATCGGCTAAGAAGATTCTCTCTCTCCTGATTCTCTTTACGGCGGGCAAGGCGAGCTGACTCGAGTTCTGAGCTGAGCTTTACTACATGGCCTGACAGCTCCTTATATCCCTCTCGAAGCGCAGATTCGGCTTTAGAAATTTCTTCAGGTTCTAAGTCAAAAAAATTCGAAGGAAGCTGCTTAAGTGCCTTTGGTACGACATTTTGATTCATACTCATCCTTTAAAACGACCCACACAGGGCCATAACTAAATTGGTTACAGCCAACAACGTGCCATCACTGTTTTTTGTATAAAAAACAGACGTTTATGTGGCATTTTATGAGGCGTCAGGTTTTTGACGAGTGTCAGCGCTTGATATCGTATTTGCGCATTTTTTCCACAAGCGTTGTACGCTGAAGCTTTAACCAATTCGCTGCATGTGCAGTAATCCAATCAGTTTGATCGAGCGCCGCAATAATAAAATCACGCTCCAAATCAGCTAATTTGGTTTTAAGGTCTATAGGGGCATCTAGCAACACTGGCACCGACCCATCCGTTAATAAAGGCTCAATAGGAGCAAATAACTCACTTATCTGATTTGCCTCTAACAGATCCAACTGATGTCCGGTCACGGAATTCTCAAATGTCAGCTCCGACGCAAGGTAACGCTCGGGAAGTTCTGATTCGCCAACTAATTGATTCGGGTACAGAACCATCAACCGTTCTACCAAATTACTCAACTCTCGCACATTCCCAGGCCAAGAGTAGGCGCTCAAATGCTGAATGGCATCCGCAGCTATCTCTAGTGAACCCTCGCCCTGTCGCTTCGCGCGATCAATGAAAGACTCTATCAAGACTGCTATGTCACCAGACCGTGATCGCAACGGAGGCAAATCAATAGGAAAAATACTCAAACGATAATAGAGATCTGACCGGAACAGCTTATTTTCAATTTTTGATTCTAGGTCCTGATGTGTTGCCGCAATTATGCGTACATTACATTGAATTGATTTGATGCCCCCAACTCGCTCAAACGAACGCTCCTGTAGGACACGCAGGAGTTTTACCTGCATGGCAAAGGGCATATCACCTATCTCGTCCAAAAATAAGGTTCCGCCCTCAGCCATTTCAAAGCGACCTTTTCTGGAGGCAACAGCGCCTGTAAAAGAGCCCTTCTCATGCCCAAAAAGCTCACTCTCGAGGAGCTCTGAGGGTATGGCACCGCAATTTATGGCAATAAAAGGTTCTTTAGCTCTACTAGAAACGTCGTGTACAAGCTTAGCCACGACCTCTTTGCCAGTACCAGATTCACCTTGGATCAAAACTGTAGCGTCGCTATGAGCAACTTTTACTATGAGCTCACGGACAGCATGAATCTCGTTGCTTGCGCCCACCAAACGTTGATCGAGCTGCTTTAGCATCCTGGCAGAAACTGGGGCGCTTGATTTCATTGGCATTAACAACTGAGAGAAACTCTACGCCAACCTAGCAGAAGGATAAGGTAATGCAAAATAGGCGAAGGCTATGAAGGGGATTAATAAACGTCAACGTACCTTCCCTCAGGCATCATATTTTACATCTAAATAGTGGCCAACCGATCTAGAAGTGTATTTTTGATCCGTCCTTTTTATGGCCATATCCGCTCTCGCATTCTCAAGCATGGCAATAACTTCTTCGTTCAAAGAAAGCACTGCACTAAGCGCCTCTGAAAAAAGCTCCGTCTGTAACGTCTCAACTTCCGAATCAAAACAATCTCTAATAACCGTTCGACGCTCATACTCAAGCCTCGTAACCGAATCCCAATCTCCAGCACTCGCATACTCAAGCATTTTATGGGATAGAACAACGACTCTGGCCATCAAAGCTGCCGGCCCAAGTGAAGAGTGCGTCAACTTTTCGAGCGATTCAACCATCTTTGACATTCCCTATCTGCACCCACGCGGCCTTAATCTCATGAACAGCCACACTTACGTCTTCCAGTGCTTCGAGATCGTTTAATGCGTTTGCTAAACTCAATTGTCTCGTGCACTTCGTATACAGGTCGTCCAATGATATTGCAATGGGACCTCCTCGCTCAAAATCAAGTATTGCTTGCAACTTTACGATGATATCGAGCGCCTTTTTATTGCCACCGCTTTACCCCTGACATCTCCGCGCTCTATGCCACCTTTGGCAACTGCAAGATTTTCCTGACAAGCAGCGAAAAGCAGTGTTATCAGCTTATGGGGCGATGCCCCTTGAACACTAGTAGTTGCATGGGTATTGAGGTAGGCCGTTCTGGGATCATTTATCACAATTTTTCACCTTAACGGTTTGCAGCAGCTTTCAAAGCATCCATTTGGTTAGTCAAAAAGTCACTGGTCGAGCGAAGTTGACTGACCAAGGTGTCCATTGCTGTAAACTGCTTCGTGTATCGTTCTTCCAACGAGGTCATGCGCGCAAGGACATCTAATCTATCGTCTGTGATATCTTCCAATGCCGAATCAATTCTAGTTTCCTTGGTAGAGAGCATTCCCGTGGATGCGGTGATGTAATCTTCAATGGAAGACTTTAGTCTATCAGCCATCCCAGCCGAGTCGGTATTATCTGAGAGACCACTGGTGACTACATTACCTGAAAAAAACAGCCTCATATCTTCAGGCTTTGAGCTCAACTTGGACTGAAATGTGGCGCTATCTAGACTCAGATCACCATATCTGTCCGCCTCAATACCCAACTCGGAAAGTGCCGCTATTGACGTATTTGAGTTGTCGACAACATCAGTAATCGACGATCTGATAACACTTTGCAACCTGCGCGCTGTCGAGTCTCCCGATAAAACCCCGGTGTCCAACTCATAATCAGTCAACGACTCAAACGTCTTTTTATAATCATTGTAAGCAGTTACGAAGCTCTGTACTTTTGCCTCAATAGCCGCCGTATCCTTCGTAATTACAACAGCCGCCTCGCTCGAGGTAACGGAATTCAGTGTAAAATCAAGGCCATCAACCAGACCCGCTATGGTATTGGAGGAGTTAGTCAAAGAGAGCCCATTCAAAGAAAAAACAGCATCTTTTGAAGAGCGTACTTCGGAAATATTTCCCACAAAAGAACCGGAATCGATATTGTATGCCAACTGTGACAGACCTGATGAATCACCATCATTTTCATCGGCATCATCGGTAGTTATCGAAATCGCTGTGCTCGCGCCAGATTCATCTGCAGTAAACAGCAATCTTGTTTGACTGCCATCGACAACAAGCGACGCCGTGATGCCAACGCTTGAAGCGTTTACAGCGTCGCGAATTCCACTCAACGTATTATTCGAAGAGTCGATCGTAACAGACACGGCTTTAGAGGAGACCGGTGCAAAGCTACTATAAGCTCCACTATTGCCCGCCGCATATGAAGGCTCTCCAATGTTAAAAGTAAGGGTGCCGGTACCAACCACTGTTGATGCGGAAGCAAACCCTCCACTAGCCAAAACCTGCGAGTCCGCCAACTGCGTTATACTAACTCCATATCTCCCGACAGATGGACTTCCTGTCTGGACAACGGAAACCGCATCAGGGGAGTCGATCTTCAAAAGGTCGAAGGCGGTGCCGTCCGCTAGATCTTCAATGGTGGTGTTTAATTCAGATAACTTTGATTTCAAAGATCCCACCGCCGATAGCTCCGCTGTTAACTCGGCTTCCCGGCGATTCAGATGATTCGTCTTAGGCGCTACGTCTGCATCAACTAACGCCTTTACGATTGTTTCTACGTCTAATCCTGACCCAAACGAACTAAGTGATCCAATAGTTGCCATAACAACCAGCTCCGAACAATGTCAAAAATTTGTCTCTCGCTTGAGAAAGCAAACTTTGTGCCATTTATGCTTGCTGATCGAATAGGAGGCCCTTTAAAAAATCCTCATCCAACACGTCTGGATTTTGAGCGGCAATAAATTTGGCGACGGATAAAAACTCTTCGGGTGGAAATTGTCTGATAATTTCGTCTGAGCCTACTGCTCTGACGGTCACAACCATCTTCTTGATGTCTTCATCCACTGAAAACGCAAGATCGACACCCGCCACAGACCTGACAACAGAAGATACATTATCAAACGCTGCCTTAAGATTCTCACCGTCGACAGCTCCCAGTGCTAGGTCAGATTGGATTTCGCCAGCAGGGCCTTTATCGCTATCAATCTTATCTTTTGAATCGGTATGTGATCGCGCCGGCTGACTTACTATCGGGCTGTGCACAACTCGTTCAAGGGGGTCCACACTTGACATAAACCGCCTCCTTTAAGCTAAAAAGCCGCTATCAAGCTTCCTTGATAGCGGGCCATAAAATCAGAAGTGTTAGCGCCCAACTTCTACTGAAGCAGCGCTAGCACCGACTGCGGCTGCGCATTAGCCTGTGCTAATACAGACGTCGCTGCCTGCTGAAGTATCTGCGCCTTCGTCAAATTGGCAGTCTCCGCCGCGTAGTCTGTGTCCATAATTCGACCCGCAGCAGCCGCTGTATTCTCTGCAACGTTGCTGAGGTTACGAACCGTGGAATCAAGCTGCGACTGAATTGCACCTAAACTTGCTCTTGCCGTCGCAACTGTGTTCAAAGCAGAATCGATATTACTTATCGCCTG
>JAACDS010000193.1 GCA_009936895.1 Pseudomonadota bacterium | reverse complement strand
CTCGGCGTTTCTGAACCGCAGGTTCAGCGTCTGGGCCGCTCGCGAATTGTTGTTGATCTGCCGGGTATCCAAGACAGTGCTCGGGCCAAGGAGATTCTCAACAAATTTGCCAATCTGGAGTTGCGCTTGGAAGCGTTACCCAGGGCGCGCAAGTCGCAGATCGAAACCTATGACTATCAAGGTCGTGTGCAAGACATCATGCGTCGCAACATCGTGACCGGTAACAATGTGCAAGATGCGCAGCAGTCCTACGATCCAGAAACCAGCCAGCCACAAGTCAGCATTGAGCTGGACAATGAGGGTGGCCGGAAAATGCACGCGGCGACCAAGGACAATATCGGACGCTCCATGGCGATTTTATTTATCGAGCAAAAGCCGCGTGTGCGGAAAACCGTCAAGGACGGGGAGACCGTCGAAGAATATTATACGGTTGAAGAGCGCCGCCTGATCAGTGTGGCGACGATTCAGGCCGCCCTTGGCTTCAATTTTCGCATTACCGGCCTCGACCTCAGAGAGGCCCAAGATTTGGCCTTGTTGCTGCGGGCAGGTGCCTTGGCTGCTCCTATGTACATTGTCGAAGAGCGTACGGTAGGCGCCCAGTTGGGTGATGAGAATATCCGACGAGGTTGGCAGTCGGTGGGCATTGGCTTCGCGTTAGTGCTGGCATTTATGATTTTCTATTATCGAGGTTTCGGCTTGGCGGCGAATGTCGCGCTGACGGCGAATCTCACGCTGCTGGTTGCCATCATGTCGATTCTCGGCGCGACGCTTACCCTGCCGGGTATTGCCGGCATCGTGCTAACGGTAGGTATGGCGGTCGATGCAAATGTGCTGATCTTTTCGCGTATTCGAGAAGAGCTGAAGAATCATCCACCGCAAATGGCGATACAGGCCGGTTTTGACCGTGCGTTGTTGACCATTACCGATGCCAATGTGACCACGTTTTTTGTCGCCATTATCTTGTTGTCGATCGGCAGCGGCCCGGTTCGAGGCTTCGCTGTGACGTTAGCGGTGGGGATCGTGACCTCTATGTTTACAGCGATTTTAGTCACGCGGGCCCTGGTGAATTTGATGTACGGCGGTCGTAAGTTGGAATCCATTAAAATATGAGTGCGCTAAAAATCGACTTCATGGGCAAACGCCTGATGGCAACGTTCCTATCCGGCGCTTTGTTGCTGGTTGCGTTGGGTTCATTGTTCTCTCAGGGGCTCAACCTAGGTTTGGATTTCACCGGCGGATCGCTGGTAGAGGTAAAGCTTGCGGAAAAAGTGGCCCCGCAAACTGTTCGTGGTTATCTGGTCAGTGCTGGATTTACCAACGGTACGGTTCAGACGTTTGGGTCCGACGAAGATCTGCTGATTCGGGTACCCCCACAGCAAGGCGTGGACGGGTCGAGTCAGGCGAGTTTGGGCGATGAAATCTTTACTGCGTTGGCTTCTCAATACCCGGGTATTGTGCTCCAGCAGTCCAACTATGTTGGCCCTGCCGTTGGCGACGAATTGGCGGAAGACGGTGGACTTGCCCTGTTAACGGCTTTGCTGGTGGTGATGCTGTACATCTTGTTCCGTTTTACCAAACAGTTTTCAGTCGGTGCCGTGGTGGCATTAGCGCACGATGTGGTTATCGTGCTCGGGTGTTTTTCGGTGTTCCGCTGGACCTTCGATCTCACCGTACTTGCGGCTTTGTTGGCAGTGATCGGTTATTCCCTGAACGACACCATCGTCGTGAGTGACCGTATTCGCGAGAATTTTCGGCGCGCTAGGCGAGGCACGCCTGTTGAGATCATCAACGAGGCATTGAACCAAACCTTGGGGCGTACCTTAGTGACATCGTTAACTACGTTGTTCGTGTTGCTGGCGTTGCTGTTTGCCGGTGGAGAGGTGATTCGTGGTTTTGCGACGGCTCTGTCGATCGGTGTCGTCATCGGCACTTACTCATCCATCTACGTGGCGGCGAATGTACTGCTGGTGATGAACATTACCCGAGAGGATTTGCTCGTGCCTGAACCCGAGCAAGACGGCAATGAAGACGGTAGCTACCCCTAGTTAATGCACCGGAGTTTTAAGGTCTAAACGCGCAGGGTCTGAATCAGGCCCTTAAAGCATTTGGGGTTGGCGGCCACAATCTCACCATTGTCCCAGAACGTTTCTCCGCCGCTGAGGTCGCTGATGAAACCGCCTGCTTCTCTTACCAATACGATGCCCGCGGCGATATCCCATTTGCTCAAACCCATTTCCCAAAAACCGTCCATGCGTCCGGCGGCAACGTAGGCAAGATCTAAAGCTGCGCTGCCCGCCCGGCGGATACCACGGCAGGAGCCGGTGAGTGTTTCCAGCGATTTACTGTACTCGGCCAGGCGCGACATGCTGCCAGGTGGGATACCGGTGCCAAGGACGCAATCTTCGAGCTTGGCCCGTGTGGTCACTCGTATGCGCTTGCCGTTCAGTTGGGCGCCAGAGCCTCGGCTCGCGACGAATTCCTCGCCTCGCACAGGGTCAACGATTACCCCATGTTCGTGGTGGAGGCCCTTCATGATGCCAATGGAAACCGCGAAGTGCGGGATACCTTGCAAATAGTTCAAGGTGCCGTCCAATGGGTCTATGATCCACGTAAACTCTGAATCGCCGGGCTGTTCGCCGGATTCCTCTGCCAAAATTCGGTGATTTGGGTAGGTTTCGCGAATTTGTTCGATGATAATCGTCTCGGCGTTGCGATCGATGTTAGAAACGAAGTCATTGTGACGCTTTTCTTGTATTTCGAATTGATCAGGTCGATCCATGCTACGCGCTAAGTAGTCGGCAGCTTTCCTGGCAGCGCGTAATGCGATGTTGGCCATGGGTTGCATAGCAAATTGTCCGAGCGAAGAGGCAGCGCATGCTAAAGGTTGAAGCCAGCGAAGCCAAGCATTCCTCGCATTCATCTGTCTTCGCAGACTCGTAACAGACAAAAGGTAGTGAAACGTTTGAGTAGTCTCTTTCAGCGCATTCGAATCGTGCTCGTGGAGCCAAGCCACCCCGGTAACATCGGGGGGACAGCGCGTGCCATGAAAACCATGGGCCTGCACCAGTTGGTGTTGGTTAACCCAGCGCGGTTTCCTGATCCGCAGGCCGACTGGCGTGCTGCTGGTGCCATGGACGTCTTGGATAGCGCTCAGATTGTGAAGGATGTATCCGCTGCGGTGGCCGGCTGTCATTACGTGGTGGGTACCAGTACAAGGGCGCGAGCCATTCCCTGGCCAGCGATTCTGGCAAAAGACTTAGGCTCGGTGCTGACAGAGCAGGCGGAAGGCACTGAAATCGCGATTCTGTTCGGCCGCGAAGACAGCGGGCTGACTAACGAGGAACTGCAGCGTTGTCATACGCACTTGCAGATTCCATCTTCACAAGAGTATGGGTCGTTAAATTTGGCGATGGCCGTGCAGGTGGTTTGCTATGAAATTTTTCAGTTTCTGGCAAAGACCAGCATTCAGGTGTCGGCGGAAGGAAAGCAAGAACAGAGCCAACTATCGGGTCTGGGTAGCCGTATTTGGGACAAAGAGCCCGCTTCTGGTCAGCAGATCGATGGCCTAATGGAGCATCTGGAAACTCTGATGGTGCAAAGTGACTTTATCGCAGCAGACAACCCCGGGCAGACAGTGACGCGGCTGCGTCGACTGTTCATGCGCCAGCGGCTGGACGAGACAGAAGTCCAAATTTTGCGGGGCTTGCTGAAAGCAATTCAAGGCAAGATGCGCTGATTTTCGCGTGGGAGAAAAATCGGCAAATCGTTGCCGGGTACTTGCAAAATAGAACATCTCAGGGTCAACTGTTTCCATGCACAAGATTGTAATCATCAACAGTAAGGGCGGGTCTGGGAAGACGACCGTCAGCGTGAATTTAGCGGCAGCCTTGGCCGCAAGCGGCGAGCGCACTGCATTACTGGATCTGGATCCTCAAGGTTCTTCCATGCGTTGGTTAAAACAGCGATCCGAAGAGTTGCCACCCATTACCGGCATTGCGGGTTTTCGCAGCGATTCTAATCTCACTCGGAGCTTTCAGCTTACCCCACCTGGGAATACGACAGCTCTCGTCTTGGATACGCCGGCGGGTTTGGACCGTCGCGGTTTGGAGGCTGCAACCCGCGGGGCGGATGCCATTTTGATGCCGGTTATGTCATCGGACATTGACATTCACGCAGCAACCCACTGCATTGCTGACTTGCTTCTAGGGTCCAAAAGCATGTCGGGGCGAAAACGCTTCGGCATCATCGCAAACCGCGTAAAGCCGAACACCCGCGGCGGAAAACGGCTAAAACGTTTTCTGGATAACTTCGATATACCTGTCGTTGCAACTCTCCGCGATTCGGTCAATTACACTCGTGTAGCGGAGACGGGTCAGGGTCTTATCGACTTGCCTCGATGGCAGGCTCAGAAAGACATCGGTGCATGGGAAGACATCGTGGAATGGATCAGCTCTTTCAAACAATCGGACGAGTCCGCTAGGGGACCGCTGCGCGTTGGTCTGAGCGGCGCGGTTCGATTGGCGTTTAGTCGCAACTCCGTATAACCCAGATTCCCGAGAGCTCCCCCGCATGAACAGTCCTATCTTCTTGGATTATGCTGCCTCCACGCCGACGGATCCGTCGGTCGCCGAGGTCATGCAGCAGCATCTGTGTTTGGGGGACGTCTTTGCCAACCCAGCATCACGCGGTCATGTTTATGGTTGGCAGGCAGATGAAGCGGTTGAGACCGCGCGAGCCGAGCTGGCATCCACCCTGAATGCGGATCCACGAGAAATTGTCTGGACGTCGGGTGCGACAGAGTCTGACAACTTAGCCATTAAAGGGTTGCTGTCCAGAGGCCTGCGGCTCGGACGCAAACATATTGTGACCAGCGCCATAGAGCACAAAGCCGTGTTGGACACCTGCGCATGGATGGAAGCCCAGGGGTTTGCGGTGACCTATCTCATGCCCAATGAAATGGGCGTTATCACGCCGGAACAGGTGGCATCAGCCATTCGCGGCGACACCCTAGTGGTCTCGCTGATGCAGGTGAATAATGAACTTGGCAGCATCTGTGACTTGGGTCGTATTGCCAGCATTTGTCGTGAGCAGGGCGTACTCAGCCATACCGACGCGGCGCAGAGCTTCGGCAAACTGCCGCTGGATGTACAGGCACTCGGGGTCGACATGCTGTCGCTGTCGGGACACAAAATTTACGGGCCAAAGGGTATCGGGGCGCTCTATGTAAGACGCCAAGATGGTCTGGCGCTCGATGCGCAGATACACGGGGGCGGACACGAAATGGGTATGCGCTCAGGTACCTTACCAACGCATCAGATTGTTGGTCTGACCGCGGCTGCGAAACTCATGCAGGCCCAAATGACCGATGAGACAAGGCGAATCGGCATGCTGCGCGATCGCTTTGTCAGTCATTTACAGCAGATACCCGGTGTGCACCTCAACTCGCCGCCAAGGCAGAGCATTCCGCATATTCTCAATGTGGCTTTCGATGGTATTGACGGAGAGACTCTGCTTTTGGCGCTGAACGGTATTGCAATTTCCACGGGCTCGGCCTGCAACTCGGCAAGTGTTGAGCCATCTCACGTGTTGAGAGGCATTGGGATGTCCAGAGAGCTGGCCCATGCGTCGCTGCGATTCAGTTTTGGCCGATACACGACAGACACTGATATCGACTCAGCAGGGACACATGTAGCCGATGTGCTCGGCCGATTGCGTCAGTAGTCGTGCTGCGTATAATACGCGCCCTCAAAGCTCGATCATGCCGAGTTTTTTATTAAAAATTAGATACATAGCGTTCTTTTCACAACCGGAAGAATCCATGCCCAGTCCCTAGCCAAAAGCACGGGGACCTAGGACAGCGGCCAAAGCTGGTGAGAGTCGGGCGTTCAGGTATCCCCAACGGAGATGGTCATGGGAATGGAGCGAACTTTTTCAATTGTTAAGCCGGATGCGGTAGCTCGTAACCTGATTGGTGAGATCTACTCACGTTTCGAAAAGGGCGGACTGAGGATTGTGGCTTCAAAAATGCTTCAGCTCAGCGATGAGCAAGCGGCTGGTTTCTACGCAGAACACGATGGTCGGCCTTTCTTCGCCGACCTGTGCGCCTATATGCGCTCGGGCCCTGTCATGGTGCAGGTGCTAGAGGGTGAAGATGCTATCGCCACAAACCGTCGACTGATGGGTGCCACGAATCCTCAAGAAGCCGATCCGGGTACCATCCGTGCCGATTTTGCCGAGTCCATCGACGCGAACGCTGTTCACGGTTCGGATAGTCCAGAATCTGCTGCGCGTGAAATTGCGTTCTTTTTCACCGCCTCAGAAATCATCGATCGAGCCTGAGTTTTAAGGAACCGGAGAGGCAACCTGTGACCACCCAACGTAATCTCTACGGATTGGACAGAGGTCAGCTGGAATTGTTGTTTCAGGAGATGGGTCTGCAGGCTTTTCGCGGCCGGCAGATCATGAAGTGGGTCTATCATCAAGGCATAGTAGACTTTGCTGCGATGACGGACCTACCGCTCAAGGCGCGGCAGTGGCTGGAAGAGCATTGTTGCCTTGAACTGCCCAAGATACACGAACGTTTCCTATCCAAGGACGGCACCGTCAAGTGGCTGCTGCACGTGGCTGAGGGCGATCTTGTCGAAATGGTTCTGATCCCTGACAAGGGACGGAATACCCTGTGCGTATCTTCTCAAGTGGGTTGCATCTTGGACTGCAGTTTTTGCTCAACAGGTAAGCAGGGCTTTAACGGCAACCTCACATCCGCTGAAATTGTCGGTCAAATGGCCATTGCCAACGCCTATCTGGCCGAAAAATCCGAGACGGTTACGAATGTCGTCCTCATGGGCATGGGCGAACCCTTACTGTATTTCGATGCCGTGCTGCCAGCGACTAACGTGATGATGGACGATCACGCCTTTGGTTTGTCAAAGCGCAGGGTGACCGTGAGCACAGCAGGTGTGGTGCCCGGTATCAAAAAACTGCAAGAGCATACTGATGTGTCGTTAGCCATATCGCTGCACGCACCGAGCGACGAGCTGCGCAACGAGCTGGTGCCCATCAACAAGAAATATCCAATCGCAGAACTGATGGAAACCTGTCGCGACTATGTCGAGCACTTAGGCCCGGCACGCAAGCT
The DNA here is from genome assembly GCA_009936895.1 of Pseudomonadota bacterium. Taxonomy (GTDB): domain Bacteria; phylum Pseudomonadota; class Gammaproteobacteria; order Pseudomonadales; family Azotimanducaceae; genus UBA4421. The sequence continues at coordinate 1,141 of JAACDS010000193.1, read as the reverse complement.
GGTGATTGAGTACACCCTGATGCGCGGCGTCAATGATCAGGCGAATCACGCAAAGGCGTTGGCGAAATTACTCCAATCCCTGCGCTGCAAAGTGAATCTGATTCCCTTCAACCCATTCCCCGGGTCTGGCTATGAGCGTCCGCGAGATGAGGACATATACGCCTTTCAAACAACGCTGATGCAAGCGGGTTTCATCACCATGGTGCGCACCACGCGCGGTGACGATATCAATGCAGCGTGCGGACAATTGGTGGGCATGGTGGAAGACCGAACTCGCAGACAGAGTCGATATCGGGAACGATTGGCTCAACAGATTCCAGCAGTGGAAGTGATTTGATGAGCATACGTCAGCTACCCGCTGGTGCGTTCCGTTATCCCTCGAATTCGCATGGACGATTCACGGTATGAGCGATATGCGGGACAGCGCGTCTTTGTTTGGGCCGGGCAAGGTGTTTGCCGAAGGGCGAGAAGCTTTAGAGATTTCTCGCCAGCAAATGGCCGACGTTTTGAACTTACCGGTGCGGACGATATTGGCGATCGAGGAAAACGATCCCACTGTTTTGCCCGATGCCGTCTATGTAAATGGCTACATGCGTTCATACGCCAAGCTGCTCGGACTCGCGTCTCAACCGCTGATCGATGCGTGGTGGGCGCAACATATTGAGAACGACGCACAAGTGTCGATTGAAGAACGCAACGACGAAAGAGCAGAAAAAACCGTCAACGTCAGACCCTTCAAAATGGGTCGCTGGGCGGTGGCGGGACTCCTGCTGTCGGTGGCCTTTGTTTACTTTGTGTCAAACAACAATCAGCAGGCCGCGAGCGGCGAAGAAGAATTTCGGCTCGCCGGTGAGTCCGATGTGTTGCAGCAAGATCCGCTGTCGCAGCCAATACGGGAGGCGGTCCCAGAACCCGCGCAAGTGGTGGCTCGCAAGACTGTTCAAGAGCCGACCCAAGAGATCGAATCCGACGCTTCGCCCCTTGACAGAATGGAAGCCCAGCCCAGCCCTGACGACGCTGAAACCCCAGACGTTGCGGGAGCGGAGGCAGTTGAGTCGGCGGTGACGGAACCAGTTGCTGCCAAACCAGAGCCTGTTCAGACAGAGATGGCCGAGCCAGACACCGCTGACCCTGAGACGGT
>JAACDS010000192.1 GCA_009936895.1 Pseudomonadota bacterium | reverse complement strand
GTCAGTTTTATTACCTTTCTGTTTTTCGGCCTGAATTATGCGGCCTTGCTTAGCGTTGTTGTGGGGCTTTCGGTCTTAGTCCCCTTTATCGGTGCTGCCATCGTCACGCTGCCCGTGTTCGTCATAGCTGTGCTGCAGTTTGGTTGGTCCTTGGATTTGGGCTGGGTCATGTTGGCCTATGCGATCATCCAGTTTTTGGATGGCAATGTGCTTGTGCCCCTGCTTTTTTCTGAAGCCGTCGATCTGCACCCGATTACCATTATTGTTGCCGTCCTGGCCTTTGGCGGTCTGTGGGGTTTGTGGGGAGTTTTCTTCGCCATTCCACTTGCCACATTGATCAAGGCGATTTACGTGGCTTGGCCCCGCGCAGCTGACGGTGACAGCCAACCCTCCACTGCTGTTTAAAAGGTCGCACATATGCTTTGGACGAAATCAATTTTAATCAACGTGGCATCGCTGCTGTGTGTGATGGCCTTGTCTGCATGCGCTCAGGTAGCACCTGCAACACCGACTCTCAACCCGACACAGGCGTCAGAGCCCACGGATGAAAACGTCCCAAAGCCCGATACGGATGAGGCTGATAGCGACGCCTTGCCAACCATTGAGTCCTTTGTGGTAGACAGTGTCGCCGTGCCCGGATTTTTTGATTTGTACCGAGAACAAAAAAGCGGCGCGGTTTATCTGCGTATTCCAGCCGAACAGCTAGACCAAGAGCTGATTTACACCGCGACGGTAACCGATGGGGTTGTCGAGACGGGGCTGTTTCGCGGGCAATATCGTGACAACAAGATCCTTAAATTACAGCGCCACTTTGATCGTATCGAAGTCGTGCAGCCCAACACTCGGTTCTACTTCGATCCTGAAAGTCCGCTGAGCCGTGCAGCGGATGCTAACGCACCGGACGCCGTGCTGGCCGTCATGGACATCGTTGCACAAGACGTGGACGAAAATACTGGAGAAGGGTCGGAGCCGACCGCTGTGCTGGTGGACTTTACGCCAGTTTTGTTAAGCGAGAATCTCACCCAAATCAAGCCGGCGAAAAAACCAGATGCTAAGCCGGGGGAATCGCTGACTCTGGGTAAATTCACGAAGGATCGTTCCAAGATTGTCCGTTTGGCAAGCTACCCTGACAATGCGCTGGTACACACCAATTTGGTCTATGAGGTTGCCGCACCCATGGTGTCCGGAGGCGACGACGTGACGGACGCCCGGGCGATTACCGCTAGCGTTCAGCACAGCTTCATCAAAATGCCGGATGCCGGCTACGAACCCCGTCTGGACGACTACCGCGTCGGTTTTTTCACCGACCGCGTAACGGATATGACGAGCAGAGACCCGGCGCCGTACCGTGATGTGATCAACCGCTGGCATCTGGTTAAAAAGCATCCTGAAAAGGCTGTTTCCGATCCGGTCGAGCCCATTGTTTGGTGGCTTGAAAACACGACGCCACTCGAATTTCGCGAGATGATTACCCGCGCAGCGCTAAGCTGGAACACTGCGTTCGAGACGGCGGGTTTCAGTAACGCCATCGTGGTCAAACAGCAGCCAGACGATGCGGACTGGGATGCCGGCGATATTCGATACAACGTGCTGCGCTGGACATCGTCAGCGACCCCTCCCTTTGGTGGTTACGGTCCTTCGTTTTCTAACCCTCGCACCGGGCAAATTATCGGTGCAGACATCATGTTGGAGTTTGCGTTTTTGACCAATCGTCTACGCATTCAAAATCTGCTGCAGCCCGATGATTCTGCACACCATAGGTCGCCTGAGCATCACTGTTCCCTTGGCGCGCAAATGCAGGCGGATTATCTGTTTGCTCAACAGGCCCTGATCAGTGCGAATGTCGATCCACAACTGTCTGAGCGATTGACCGAAGACAGCATTTATATGCTGATCCTGCATGAGATCGGACATACCTTGGGGCTGACCCACAACATGCGTGCAAGCCAGCTGCAGCCGGATGTATTTGATGTGCAAGCCGTTGAAACTCGGGGCCTGTCAGGGTCGGTGATGGACTACGAAGCGGTGAATGTGGCACCCCAAGGCAAGACTCAGACATGGTTCTATCAAAAGCGGCCTGGCCCCTACGACGCTTGGGCCCTGCAGTACGGCTACGGCGAATATTCAGACGCTCAGCTGCAGGCTTTGCTGGCGCGCTCGACGGAAGCCGAGCTGATGTATGGCAACGATGCTGACGATATGCGGCGCTCAGGCAATGGCATTGATCCGCATATCAATATTTACGATCTCAGCAGCGATGCGATCGGCTACGCCGAAATGCGACTTGCCCATTTGCGAACGGTTCAGGATCGTTTGCCCGACCAGTACCGCGGCGAATCCTATCAAGGGTTGGTCAACGCGTTCGCCGCGCTGATGAGTCAGTATCGCCGATCCGGTGGTGTTGTTTCACGCTATGTGGGTGGTATTCATATTGATCGTCAGCCGCCGAATGTATCCAGTCGGCAGCCCTACACGCCGGTGCCCGTTGCGCAACAGCGACGGGCCATGGACGTGCTGAACCGCTACCTGTTTGCGCCCGATGTCTTGCAGGGGGCAGAACCACTGCTTGTTCGGCTGCAGCCTCAGCGGAGAGGATTCGACTTTTATGGCAAACCGGAAGATCCAAAAGTCCATCAAGCCTTGCTGCGCGCGCAGAAAAGTGTGTTGAGCCACCTGCTGCATCCCACCACGCTTCAGCGTCTTGTGGACACGCAACGCTATGGGGGGCAATACAGCGCCCATGAAATGTTGCAAACGTTGAGCGATGGTCTCTTTGCTGCGGATCTTGCCGGCAACGTGAACAGCTACCGGCAAAACATTCAGATTGAATACGTTGGGATGTTGGAAGCGGCCATGGTCAGTGGCAAATACGGCCATAACATCAAGGCCGCGATTTACGCTCAACTCCGTCAGTTATCGGATGCTTTGACCGGGAAAATCCGTGCCAAGGGGTATGCTCTGTTGAACGATGCAACCCAAGCGCATACCAACTATCTGGATTTCACCTTGCGCAAAGCGTTAGCGGTGGAAAAGTAGTGGCCAATCCACTCAGTTTACCGCTTACGGCGAGTGACGACGCTTGTGACCTGACAGCGCGCTGCGTACCATTTCGTCTTTCTAAATCGAGCAGGCCATTGTTATGTTAACAGGGAGTATTGTCGCTCTGGTTACCCCTATGCATGAAAGCGGTGAGGTGGCTTGGGACGCCTTAGACGAATTGATTGAGTGGCATGTACAAAGCGGCACGCACGGTATGGTTCCCATGGGGACGACGGGTGAGTCGGCGACCCTGGACACCGAAGAGCACTTGCAGGTCATTAAGCGAACGGTTGAACGGGTTGCCGGACGCATTCCGGTGATTGCAGGCACCGGCAGTAACTCTACGGCAGAAGCGATTCATCAGACCCAAGAGGCGGAAGCCGCTGGTGCAGATGCCTGCCTTCTGGTGACGCCTTATTACAACCGGCCGACTCAGGAAGGATTATTCCGGCACTTTGAGGCTATTGCAGCGTCGACCTCAGTGCCTGTGGTTTTGTATAACGTACCGCCGCGTACGGGCTGTGATCTGGCGCCAGAGACCGTTGGTCGACTCTCCAAATTAGATGGCATCGTCGGTATCAAGGAAGCCTGTGGTGATGCATCGCGAGTGACCCATATTCGTGATGCGGTGGCTGCCCAAGGTGTGGAGGAGTTCTTTATTTTGTCCGGCGAAGATGCGCAAACCTTGCAAATGATGACCTTGGGTGCCGTAGGCACGATCTCCGTCACCGCCAACGTGCTGCCAGCCGAGATGTCCGAATTTTGTGCCGCCTACTTGCGTGGTGATGTCGAGCAGGCTTCTGCCCTGGATCGACGGTTGCAGCCAGTACATGACATTATTTTTGTCGAGTCGAGTCCGACGCCCGCTAAGTGGGCCTTGGCAGATATAGGCCGTATGCCAGGCGGTATCCGTTTGCCACTCATCCCGCTCAGTGTTGAGCATCACCAAGAAGTGCGTCTGCGTATTCAGGCGGCAGGGAACAGCCAATGAAAAATCTCTCCGTACTGGTTCTGCTGATCGCGACGGCGGGCTGCGGCATGCTTCCGTCCATACCGTTTATTGGCGATTCGGACGCACCGGAAAAGCAAACGTATGTCGATCTGCGTCCCCAACCGACACTGCAAATCCCCGAGGATTTGAAGCAGAGTGAGTTGGGCCAAGTATCGGCTGTGCCGGAAATCAGCCTGCAACGAAATGCATCATACTATCCGGATCGGCCTCCCTTGCCTGACGCAAAGTATGCGACAGACAATCGCAACGAAGTGCGGATGCAGCGTCTGGGTGACCGAAATTGGCTCGTTATTCCTGAGGCACCTACGACGGCCTGGCCGAAGATGAAACAGTTTTTCGCGGACAACGGTATCGTGCTGGCAGACGATCGACCGGATCTTGGTCGGTTGAATACGGCGTGGTTGACGGACACCGGACGACCCGCGCGGGACGTGGTCCGCACGTTGCTGCAAAACGCTCGTAGCGAAGCGGCTCTGGAAATCGGCGACGATCGTTTCTTGATTCGTGTCGAACAGGGGCTGCAGCCTCAGTCCACAGAAGTGCATTTACGGCACGATAACGACGCCTTAGGCGACGACATTCCGGCAGATTTGGTGCGCGTGCAAGAGGTGAATTCCGATCTCCTGGCTGCAGAAAAAGAGCTCTTGGAACAGATTGGTGGCTACGTCGCCGCGCGTGTTGCCGAAAGCACTGTATCCAAGGTGGCACTGCAGATTGGTAGTCAGCCGAAAACCGATATGCAACGCAATAGCGACGGCATTCCAGAGCTCAGTTTCTTCCTTGATAAAAAGCGCGCCGTAGCGTCGCTGACCCAATCTCTGCGTAACGCGGGTGTGATCCTAAACTTGGAAGACACTGATGCTGGACGATTCGACATCAGCATTCCAAGCGAGGTGCTAACCGGAAAGAGTAGCCGCGGTTTTTTCTGCCGCGTCACGTTCAGTTGCGGTTCGCGTGGTGAGACCAATGTTACGCTGCTGATGAGCGAAGGGGTGGGCTCTGAAAAGGGTGATCCCTACAAAATTTACGTCCTAGAAAACGGTCAGTTGATGACCGATGTCGATAAAGCACAACAGATTCTTGTTCTGATTCGTGAATTCGCGACCTGATCAAAAGGCAGTCTGAATGGGCGTAGCATCTCTAGGCAGCGGTAGCCGAGGTAACGGCACTCTTGTGGCAATAGGCGGCTCGGTGTTTCTCGTGGATTGCGGTTTCAACCTCAAACAGACCGAGCAACGTCTTGCGCGCCTGCAGCTGAGCCCCGGAGACCTGTCAGCTATTTTGGTTAGCCATGAACACAGTGATCACATCGCCGGTGTGACCGCTTTGTCGCACCGTTACGGCATCCCAGTCTTCGCTTCTTACGGCACACTAACAAACGGCCCGACGGATTTCAGCTGCACCCCGTTTGATGGTGATGTGCCTTTCGAAGTGGCAGGCGTGATCGTGAACCCGGTGGTCGTACCGCACGACGCGAGAGAGCCGACACAGTTTGTGCTGCAGCACGATGGTATGAAGATTGGCGTGCTCTCTGATTTGGGCAGCGTAACCGAGCATGTGGTGACGCAGTTCTCCGATTGTGATTATTTGTTACTTGAAGCGAATCACGATCGCGCCATGTTGCAGCGTGGTAGCTATCCGCCTGCGCTGCAGCGGCGGGTTGGTGGCGATCATGGTCACCTGTCGAATACTCAGGCCCTGGAACTGCTGACGCGCATTGCCCACGCGGGTCTGCATGTCGTTATCGGGCACGTGAGTGAACAAAACAATGACCTTCAATTAGTGGAATCGCTTTTTGCCCCACTGCGGCCGCAGCTTGCAAGTCTGAGTATCGCAACCCAGAAAGAAGGCCAGCAGTGGATTGGCGAACAGCCCATGACGCGCCAGATATCCTTCGATAAGGTGATATAAAATACGGCTGGTGGCACTCACAGAGGCCATGCCGAATGCATCCTGAACCAACTGCCATTAAGAGAAAAAACCGCATGCAATCCGTTAATGTTTCCATGGAAAATTTTCAAAGTGACGTGGTGGACGCCTCACAAAGCCTGCCAGTGGTTCTGTTGTTCTGGGCAGAACAGGTGCCTCAATCGGTTCAGGTAAAACACCTTGTTGAGCAGGTGCTGGTCGATTACCAAGGTAAGGCTGCCTTGGCGCTGTCGGATGTTGCTCAGGATCAAACCTTGGCGCCAAGGCTTCAGGTTCAAGGGCTACCCAGTATTCGTATCATTCACAAG
>JAACDS010000191.1 GCA_009936895.1 Pseudomonadota bacterium | reverse complement strand
GGGCTTTCGTCGCCAAGCAGACGCGCGTGCAGGGCGCTGACGCTCATCTTCGAACCGCCACTGGCGACGCCCGAGGCGTCGTAGACGGTAACTCGCAAACCCAGTTCCGCCAGCTCTCGGGCAACGCTGGCTCCGGCAATGCCGGCACCGAGAACATTGATTCGACGGGGCGGTGTCAGGAGCGAGTCGTTAGGCTTGTCTTCGCGAACGCATTCACCGAGCAGGCTGGTGCGTTTGAACGGGCGCTGATCCACCTTGGTCATGGCAAAACCCCGTTCAGCAAGGTCGCGGCGGATCTGGCCCGCTGAGGTAAACGTGGCCACCGTGGTGCCGCGACGACTCAAGCGCGCAACGCCGCTCAGCACGCTGGCCTGCCACATGAGCGGATTCTTGGTCGGCGTAAAACCGTCCAAAAACCAAGCGTCCACCGGCTGCTGCTGAAAGTCGGCCAAATCGCGCAGTCCGTCCTCGACATCACCGTGGAACACACTGAGCTGGACACGCCCCTGATGTATGGATCGCCTATGCCATCCGGTGAGCAACGGTAGGGGCGATTCGGCCAAGGCCTGAGCTGTCGGCGAGTGTGGGCGCAGGGCCGTGACCTTGCGCCAGTCCCTGGCCGTCAGCGGGTTGGCCTCAATGCTGATGAACTGCAGGATCTTGTCGGTTTTGCCAACGATCTCGTCGGCGCTGACGCTGAAGTTCAGACCACTACCAAAGCCGAGCTCGGCGATGGTAAACCACGGGCGTTCTGTGGCGGTTGCTCGTTCAATCACCTTGCTGGGCTGAAGGAATATGCGCTGCACCTCTTGCTCGCCGTCGGCGCTGAAATAGATGTCGTCAAACTGTGTGGAAACAGGCTGCGCGCCTTGCCAGTCCAGCTGGGCCGGAGCGATGTACTCGCGGTGAGGCGTCATGTGGGTCGGTTCACGTATCGCGGGTCGGGTTTGGGGCGACAGGTCTGGTGCTGTCGGTGATCCAACCACTCCACGAGTCTGCGTATAGCGCCGCTTCTGGTAGCCCAGCGATGCGCATGGCCAAGACGTTGTGGGCGGCGGTGACGCCAGAGCCGCAATAGCAGACGGCGTTGCCCGATGCCACATGGGCAAAGCGTGTGCGTAATGTCTCAGCGGATTTAAAGCAGTTTGAATCCGTTAAATTGTCTGTGGAAGGCAAACACATGGCACCGGGTATATGGCCGGCGACGGGGTCGATGGGTTCCTGTTCGCCGCGAAAGCGAATCTCGCTACGGGCGTCCACCAAGGTATGAGTCGAGGTCTGCAGATTGTCCATGACCTGATCGACCTGCCACAGACGAGTCAGCGGTGGCTTGGGTTGAAAGTTGCTCGGGGACGGTTCGTGTCCTGGTCCGGGTGCCAACGGCTGCTGCCACTGTCCCAAACCCCCATCCAAAACCGCAGTCGCTTCGTGACCGAGCCAGCGAAACATCCACCACGCCCGCGCGGCCATTTGGCCACCGGCGTCATCGTAGACCACAATTTGCTCGTCGCCGGTCAGTCCCCAGCGGCGGGCCTGGGCCAGCCAAGTATCAAAGGCCGGCAAGGGGTGTCTTCCTTGCGAGCCGGGTGTGTCGGAGAGGTGGATGTCCAGATCCGCGTGCAGGGCCCCTTCAATATGACCCACGGCAAACAGGGCTGCGCCGCGATCGGGTTCGCCCAGTCGTGCCCGGCAGTCGAACAGACGTATTGGTGCGTCTTGAGTCAGTCGCTCGGCCAGTGCATCCGCTGATATGAGTGTCCGGTAAATTTCTGACATAAAGCCTCCTTGAGTGACTCGGCCTGTCCGGTTACCGCGAAGCAATCACGAGGTAAGCTGGGTTACATGCGTTCGGCGACGCCGATTCCCAGCAGATGCAACCCGTTGGAGAGCACATCGCCGGTTTGTTTCGTCAGCGCGAGCCGACGGATCTTGGTCTCATCCTCACTCGAGAGGATCGGGCATTGCTCGTAGAATTGCGTAAAGCGGCCGGCCAGATCGTAGAGATAGGCGCACAACTGATGAGGGTAGCCCTCTTGTGCGACTTGTTCGAGTAGGTCTTGGTAGCCGGCAATCGCCACCGCCAGCCGACGTTCTGGCTCGTCCACACTCACAACATGGTCGGGCAATGTGCAGGGGTCGATACCGCCGCGGGTAAAAATGCTGCGCGTACGAGAGTAGGCATACTGCAAGTAGGGCGCGGTATTGCCGTCGAAACTGAGCATTTGATCCCAATCAAAAACGTAATCACTGGTGCGGTTTTTGGACAGGTCCGCGTACTTCACCGCACCGATGCCGATGGTCTCGGCCAGGTTGGCC
>JAACDS010000190.1 GCA_009936895.1 Pseudomonadota bacterium | reverse complement strand
ATGCTTGGCGCCGAGATAAAAATAGGGCCAAAACACGACCCCTGACTGCGCCTGCAAAAAGGCTGCGTCACTTGTATCGACATTGTGTGCAAACGCGATGCAGGGCAGGGCGAACGCAGCGATGACGATGAAGTAGCGCAAGGGATAGCAATAACACACGTTGTTTAGTCGCTGCTATGAGTTGGTAAGAACGGCATTAACACGGTTGTCACAGCCGCTGATTGAACTCGATCATGTTGCCGCTTGGGTCGTGAGTGAAAAACTGGCGACAAACGGCTGGGATTTCTCGGATCGCTGACGGATTAAAGCCACGTTCGGCCAGCGCCTCATGGACGGTGTCCGCGTCGGTCACAGCAAAGGCAAAATGCTGTTCCTTAACAGGTACGCCGCTGTCGATGCCAAGCAAGTGAATTTCTTGCTCTCCGGCCTGAATCCACGCGCCGGGAAAGCCTAAATCCGGGCGTTTCTTCAGTTCAAGGTTGAGGACACCCACGTAGAAGTCCAGAGCAACATCAACGTCTTTGACGTTGATGGAAACGTGATGAATCCCTTGGGTAAGAATGGCTGAACGTTGGCCCACGATAAAATCCTCCTCTGGGGTGTGGCAGGGCTGCGAGAGGGCAGCCCTGCCTCGGTCGCACCTTAGCCTTGCAGACTGGCGAAGTTCTTGCCCTCGGCTACCAGCTTCTCTAGCAGTGGGGCAGGTTTCCAGATATCGCCACCGTACTCGGCTTCGAACTTTTTGATATCCGCGAGGATATTGTCTAAGCCGATTTGGTCAGCCCAATACATAGGCCCGCCGGTGACTTCAGGAAAACCGTAGCCGTTAATGTAGACGATGTCGATATCACAGGGGCGAATGGCGATGCCATCCTCGAGGATGCGTGCTCCTTCGTTGATCATTGGATACAGGCAGCGCTTAAGCACTTCGTCATCGTCGATTGGCCGGCGTTCAATACCCAGCTCCGCCGAGGTCTCTTCAACCATCTGAACCACCTCAGGATCCGCCTGACCGGCACGGCTGCCCTCTGGATAAATGTAATAGCCCCGGCTGGTTTTTTGACCGTAGCGATCCATCTCACACAGCTTGTCCGCGACCCGCGCCGTAATGGGCACATCCTCTGGTTTGATGCCATTGAGTTTGCGTGCGCGCCAGCCGAGATCCAGGCCGACCAAGTCGTTCATTTGGAAGGGCCCCATGGGCATGCCGAAGCCCAAAATGGCGTTGTCCACCTGATAGGGTGTCGCGCCTTGCAGAATGATTTCGCCTGCCTGACGAGTATAGCCGGCCAACATACGGTTGCCGATGAATCCTGGCGCATTGCCGGACAACACCGCGATCTTGTTTAGGGTGCGGCCAAGCTTCATGGATGTTGCGATCACTTCCTTGCTCGTGGCCTCACCTCGAACAACTTCCAGCAAACGCATCACGTTGGCTGGGCTGAAAAAGTGTAGGCCGATGACGGATTCAGGTCGGCTGGTCGCAGCCGCCATTTTGTCGATGTCCAGACCGGAGGTGTTGCTGGCGAGAATAGCGCCGGGCTTCGCCACCGCATCCATCTTCTTGAAGGTTTCGACTTTCACATCGATGTTTTCATAGATTGCCTCGATAATGACGTCGACATTGGCGATGTCAGCGTAGTCCGTGGTGCCTGTGATCAGCGACATGCGCTTGTCGACTTCCTCCGCGGACATACGTCCGCGCTGTACTTGAATGTCGTAGTTTTTCTTGATCACACCCAGCCCGCGATCCAACGCTTCTTGGTTCATTTCCACCGAAATAACGGGAATGCCCACGTTGAGGAAGGACATGGCGATGCCGCCGCCCATGGTGCCGCAGCCAATAACTGCTGCGCTTTCCAGCGGAAGTGTCGCAGTGTCTTTGGGTACATCAGGGATCTTCGCCACTTCGCGCTCGGCGAAGAACATATGAATCAACGACTCACGCTGTGGGTGCTTTAAGCACTTGGCAAAGCACTCTTGCTCCACCGCGATACCGGCATCGAAATCGCCCAAGTTCACTGCGGCTTCGACACACTGCACAATCATTTCCGGTGCGAAACGCTTGCGCATTTTCCGGGCGGCATTTTTGCGCGCAGCGTCAAAAATTTCGGCATTGCCTCGCGCCGACTGAACCACTTCCTCTTCATCACGAATGCGTCTGACCGGGCTACCCTTGGCAATCAAATCTGCGGCAAAGGCCAAGCCGGCCTCAACGATATCGCCTTCGGCCAGTTGATCCGCAATGCCCATAGTTACTGCGGCAGGTCCAGGAATCGGATCGCCAGAAAGCATAAAGTTCAGGGCTTTTTCCGCGCCGATTAGGCGGGGTAGGCGTTGGGTGCCACCGGCGCCAGGCAGCAAGCCCAGTTTGACTTCAGGAAGGCCGACTGGCGCCGCTGGCGCGATGACTCGGTAGTGACAGCACAGGGCGACTTCCAGGCCCCCACCAAAGGCGGTGCCATTAATGGCGGCCACGATGGGCTTGCTGCTGTTATCCATTGCGGTCAAGCAGTCGTGTAGGCTGGGGCCCTCGCTTTTGCCGCCAAACTCTGAAATGTCGGCGCCCGCGATGAAGGCCCGACCTGCACCGGTCAATACGATAGCGGCGACGGAATCATCGGCCAACGCCTGAGTGACGCCGTCGTGCAGCCCCTGGCGTACGCCGGAGGACAGTGGGTTCACTGGTGGGTTGTCGATTGTCATCAGCGCAACATTGCCGCGCACTTCGTAATGTACGGTTCCTTTCATAGAGCCTCTCCCCTGAAGAGTAATAGTCTTAAGTCATGTGATTTTGAGCCGCTTTGACGGCAAGCCGTCGACTCGCAGCAACAAAGTGTGCCCCAACTGAGCAGGGAAGCCCAGTGACCGCTACCTTGAGTTGCATCGGCATTCTTAATTTGCACGATTTTGTGTAACGTAACGACTTATTCAACGGCCGACATCATGTCTGTATTACCCGCCATCGATTTTCATTGTCACAGTCATTTCTCTGATGGCGCGCTGTCGCCCATGGAATTGCTAGAACTGGCGAAAGCACGCGATGTCCAGCAACTGGCCATTACCGATCACGACACCGTGGGCGCCTATGCTTTGCCGCTGCACGCGTCCGCCGCTTCCGCAGGGATCACCCTGGTGACCGGCTGTGAAATTTCCTGTCAGTGGCAGCGTCGCAGCATTCACGTGGTCGGCTTGAATCTGGATTTGGCCTCTTCGGACTTTGGCCGTGCCATGACAATCCAAGCCCAAGCTCGCGAAGATCGCGCAGAAAAAATCACGGAGGTTTTGCAGCGGTTGGGCTTCGACGTGGCGCTCCCTCAGGTTCAAGCACTTGCCGGGCTCGGGGTTGTTGGCCGGCCGCACTTTGCGCAACACCTAGTCGCAACGGGTCAGATACCTTCAATGACGATGGCTTTTAAGCGTGTGTTGGGTAGCGGTAAGCCCGGCGACATCAAGGCCAACTGGCCGACGCTGGAGACCGCGGTCGGCTGGATTACCGATGCTGGTGGCATCGCCGTTGTCGCCCATCCTATGAAATACAACATGACCCTGACGAAGTTGCGGGCACTGCTGTCGGATTTCGTGGCTGCTGGTGGGCAAGGGCTTGAGGTATTAACCGGTTACCAGGACGCTCAGCGGATCAACGCGTTGGCTGATTTGGCGCATCGCTTTGATCTCTATGCATCTGCCGGGTCGGATTTTCATCAACCCGGACAGCCTTGGGCAGAACTAGGGCGCGTGGCGGCCTTACCCGATCGCTGTGTCCCGGTCTGGACACTTTGGTCGTGAACGGCTCGTCGGACGCATCGCCTCAAACATCCAGTGCCTTCGACGTGGTGGTGGTTGGTGCCGGTGCCAGCGGACTGATGTGCGCTATTCATGCGGGACGGCGAGGCCTCAAAGTATTGGTCCTAGAGAAAGGACCCAAGCCGGGTCTAAAAATCCTCGTATCCGGTGGTGGTCGCTGTAACTTTACGAATATGTGGGCCGAGCCCACCGATCACTATTTGTCGGCCAATGAACGTTTTTGTATTTCCGCCATGCGGCGCTATTCGCCATGGGATTTCATCGACATGGTGAATGCCCATGGCATCGCCTATCACGAAAAAAAACTGGGGCAGCTGTTCTGTGATCACAGCGCTCAAGACATTGTCGATATGCTGTTGGCAGAAGCCGCCGATGCGGGTGTGACCGTGCGGTTAAAGCACGAGGTTAGCCGAATACAGCCGATAAGTGGCGGATATCAGCTGTCGGTATCAACCGGAAACAAAGATCAGGCAGGCCAAACCCAAGCATTTAAGTCGCCATCGGTTGTGTTGGCCAGCGGCGGCTTGTCGCTGCCCAAAATTGCCAGCGATTTAGCCTTCCGCACCGCGGACGCGCTGCAAATGGCCGTTGTGCCTCCGTGCCCCGCATTGGTGCCTTTGACCTGGAACAACAGCGACCGAGAATTGCTCGCTAATCTCACTGGGGTCGCCATTGATTGTGAGGTCACCAGTCGAGGTCAGACGTTCCGAGAAAACTTGCTGTTCACGCATCGGGGCTTGAGTGGTCCAGCCATCTTGCAGGCCTCGTCCTATTGGGCTGAAGGCGAGAGCCTGTCGATCAACTTGCTGCCCGATCTGCAACTCCCTGTCTGGCTCCAAGAGCAACAAAGCCAACGTCCCAGGGCACAGTTGTCGACTGTGCTGAAAACGGTGTTGCCGAACCGCTTGGTGGATGCGATGGCCGGTCAATGGTTCGATGATCTATCTCTTGCAGATCTGAGCACAGATCAGCGCCTTCAATTGGCCTCGCAGTTGGGTCAATGGGCCTTCAAGCCCGGCGGGACAGAAGGGTATCGCACGGCCGAGGTCACGCTGGGCGGTATCAGCACCGACGAGTTTTCCTCAAAAACCTTTGAGGCAAGGCGCTATCCCAGACTTTTCGCCATTGGCGAAGCACTGGATGTTACCGGTTGGTTGGGCGGGTATAACTTCCAGTGGGCGTGGGCCAGCGGTTACTGCTGCGCTCAACACCTCTGAGTTATCTCTGACTGAAAAGCAACCGTTGGTCGGGAAAAAGCCGCCGCCTGCCGGCTCCTTAGCGGGCGATCTTGGGTGCTTGGCTAGGGTAGACGACTGAAAATCCGGGCCTTAAAGGCCTTTCGTCACTTCGGCAAGGCT
>JAACDS010000189.1 GCA_009936895.1 Pseudomonadota bacterium | reverse complement strand
GTGATGTATTCCCGCCAAACAACAGTCTATTTTTTCTACCGCTGCTGATGGTAATGCAAGGCTCGCTGCAGTTTTTTGGGGTCTTCGCGGGTGTGACTTGCGTGTCGATGTTTGCTGATCTCGTTGACGAGCACCAGTTGACTAGTGGTCGCCGTCAGGAGGCCATGTTTTCAGCAGGCTTCACTTTTGGAATGAAGGCCGGCGGCGCCTTGGGTGTCATGATTAGCGGGATCGTACTTGAGCATTTCATCGGCTTTGATTCCGCGGTGACAGGTTTAACGACGAATGAAATCGAAGACTCAGTGATCTTTAGGTTAGCTATCACCGATGCCCTCATACTCAACGCTCTCCTAGTTTTCTGCCTTGTGTTTTTCCGTCGTTACACGCTGACCAAAGAGTCGGTCGCGCAAATCCAAATTGAACTTGCCGATCAATCGCGCGCAGCGGCCCTACTAGGACCGGAAGGCACTTCATAGCCAGATAACTAAGAATAACCACTCCCTCGGAACTCAATGTGATGAATGGCGCGTATAACGCCGATAACAGGTGTCGCAGATGCAGGACTTCAGCTGAAGATGTCACCCTGAAAAGGGTCTAGAGGTCACAAGTACAAGCAAGTGGATGCTTCGAGCGTTTTGAAGGCCCTAAAGTAAACCGTCCTGCCGGTTTACTCGGAATCCTTAGAAACTTAACCGAGTCCTATCGGGCAGATAAAAGCGAGAGGGCGGCTTTATGGAGACCCTCGAGGTCATCGTGAGCAGCCAATCTAAGCACAGCCACGTGTTACTGTATTGTTTTCCGTGACGCTACATTACACTGCGTGCAGCAAGAAGACGTCTCTCCACGCTTCACAAAAGGAGCCTTTGGGCTCTTTTTTTGTGCGGCAGGAGAGGACTCGATTTGAACCCTTGGTTCGAAACGAATGAAGCTCTTCAGCGTCACGTTGTAGGGCGCTAGCGAACGGGAATAGATACATCATCGCTAACGCCTTTTGAGGAGATCCATTTATGACTGCAGCTTCCGCACCCAATCAGATCAAAGGGTACGGCACTAGCCGTTATCGAACCTACGTACTCTCAGCCCTAACCCTCATTTACATTATGAATTTCGTTGACCGCGGGCTACTCGCCGTAGTCGGCCCTGAGCTGGTGCCGGAGCTAGGCCTTTCCGACACCCAATTCGGCCTTCTTACCGGTTTCGGGTTTGCGCTTCTCTATACCATCGTTGGCATTCCTCTGGCCCGGTTTGCCGATAGGGGCCACCGTGTATGGCTTATGACCGCTTGCGTTGCTCTGTGGTCCTTGATGACGGTACTTTGTGGACTCGCAACCGAGATCACAATCGGCTCGGTGACCATAGGTGCATTCTGGGTGCTATTGATGTGCCGGGTCGGCGTGGGTATTGGCGAAGCTGGCTGTACACCACCCGCAAACTCATTGATCGCCGACTATTTCGCGCCACAAGACAGGTCCCAGGCGCTGGGGGTCTACGCCATGGGCGTCACACTTGGCACGATGTTCGCCAATCTGATTGGCGGATGGGTAACGGATGCCTTCGACTGGCGCACGGCTTTTTTCGTCGTCGGTTTGCCAGGCGTGCTGATTGCCGCAGTGTTTAAACTGACGGTAAAAGAACCGCCCCGCGGATATACGGACCCACCTGGAACGAAATCGGCAGAAAGCGTTAGCTTGCAAGAGGCAATCCGCGAGCTGACAACCAAACCCGCATTCTGGTATATGACGGCTGGCGCAACGGTCGCGGCCTTCTGCGGCTACGGAATCTCTTCTTTCCAGTCAATTTTCCTCGTACGCAGCCACGGGATTACGACTGGGGAAGCGGCAATCTGGATTAATGCCCCGGTATCGCTTTCATCTGCCATCGGCACGTTCGCGACAGGTTGGCTGGCAACCAAACTTTATCGAAAGCACCCAGGGGCAATCGCTTGGGTACCGGGCATTGGCCTCGCTCTTTCCGTGCCTTTTTATATCTATGCGTTCACCACTGACAATCTTCTCTATGCTGCCATCGGCCTAGTCATCGCCGGGTTTGTCAAATACGGCTATCTTGCTGCTCAATACACTATTGGCCAGGGCGTTGTGACCATGCGTGTTCGCGCGATGGCGACAGCCGTGCTGCTGTTCGTCGCCAACTTGATCGGCTATGGCTTCGGCCCTCTCTTTATCGGTGCAATCTCGGATATTTTCTTTGTCAGCGGAGTGGCAGAGCTTGGCGTGGCAGCAGAGGACCTTACCCGAAACCAATGCCATCCGCGGTCTATCGGCGAGCTAAGCGACAACTTGCAGACTGTCTGTGGTGAGGTTTACTCACAAAGTTTACAGTCGGCAATGGTCATCATGGCGATGTTATACATAGCGAGTTCACTGTTCTTCCTGATCACCTGGCGTCGACTGGACAAGGATATGGTAGACAGAAACCCAAGCTAAGGCGGCGAGCTTAAACGTTTCGCGCCAGATGCTCTTAATGCGCATAGCCCGAATGACTGCGCCCGGGATGAGTAACTCGCATCGCACTCTGCCCTGCTCGACCGGTGCCGCATCAGGGCGCTCCGAAAACCCATAATCGCCGCGAGCAAGTCATATGTGCCTGCTCACACGTTGGTTTAGACGGCGCGCGCTGGATCTTAAGGTCAGATCACGCCCAGTACTTTGCTGATTCGCTTGCGGAACTTTTCACCAAAGGGAGGGCGTGCACCAATGATCGGCAACACATCGATCATAGTTTGGCGGTAAATCGCGCGCGGGTGACTCATGTTTCTAAACCCTTCAGGGCCGTGATAGGCCCCCATACCGGAGGCACCAAAACCACCGAATGGCAGATCCTCTTGAACGTAATGAAGCGTAATATCGTTAATGCAGACACCACCACTTTGCACATGGCTGAGTAAGTACTCCTGCTCGTCTTTGTCCTTGCCAAAGTAGTACATGGCAAGTGGGTTTCGGCGAGGCTCAATCTGATCCGGCACTTCGGCGATGTCGGCGTAAGTCATGATCGGGAGAACGGGGCCAAAAATCTCCTCGTGCATGACCTTCATGTTTTCATTTACGTCCTGAAGAATGTGCAGAGGCATCCGACGATTGTCTTTAGACGCGCGGGTCTCGTCAGCCCCGACGATGGTGAGCTTGGCGCCCTTTGCAACGGCGTCATCGATGTAGTCCTGCAGCCGAGCAAAGTGTCTTTCATCAAAAACACCGGCGTAATCCGAATTTTCGGTTATGTTTGGGTACATAGACTCCACCTCGTGTTTGATCCGTGAGATGAGCCGTTCTTCCAGTTCCTTCGGCACGAGCACATAGTCCGGTGACAGACAAAGTTGCCCACCGTTTAACAGTTTACCAAAGGTCAGACGCGTTCCCGCGAGATCCAGTTTTGCGCTGCGCCCAATGATGACGGGGGATTTTCCGCCAAGCTCTAGCGTAACGGGAACCAGATTTTTTGATGCCGACTGCATCACCTGGGAACCCACGCGCGTGGACCCAGTAAACAGCAGATGATCGAACGGCAGTTCCGCAAAGTTTCGACTGGTTTCCGCACCACCAGTTACCACCGCGACCTCATCTGTTTCGAAATATTTGGGGACAACCTCTGCGAACAGCGCTGCCGTTTCGGGCACGTATTCAGAGGGTTTCAGTAACGCTCGATTGCCGGCGGCCAGCGCGCTTGTCAGCGGAGCAACCGTCAGACCAAAGGGTAGATTCCAAGGGGAAATAATGCCGACGACACCCTTGGGAAAGTACCTGACTTGGCCTTTTCCACCCAACAAATTCATTGGCTTATTGGTCTTTCTGTTCTCAGGTTTCATCCAGTCTTTTAGGTGTTTCATTGAGTAATCGATTGCTTCGACTTTTGAGGCGAACTCTGAGAACAGACTGAATTCATAAGATCGCGCACCGTTGAATTCGCGCTTGGTCGTCTTCGCAAACTCACTCTTGTTTTCAACAATCAGTGCCTTGAGTCTCTTAAGGCGGTCAATCCGTGTTGCGTAGGTGACTTCGCCTTCAGCGCGAAAAGCGCTTCTCTGGCGAGCCAGCAAGGCGTTGAGGTTCTGAAAATCTAAATCCATGACGTTGTCGTTGTGTGCTTCGCTCATAGTAAACGGCCTAGGTTGATCAATAGTGGTTGTTGTTATTCGACAGAGGGTTGGTTAGGAATTGGATGCCCCTTCCGCCCGTATGCCCTCTATGATGCGAACGGCATTCTTAACGAAAAGCGGTTCAGACGAAAAACTGGTTAGTAGGTCTTGAACATCTGCCGGCAGTTCTTCGTTGTCTAAGGCGGGGCCCTGGTCAGTTCGCGTCGCACCGATCAACAGGACGCCCATCGTTTTTACGACTTCTGTCGCTTGCGCTTTATTGAGTTTGAGGGAGCTTGACGTAGATCCCGCGATGATTTCGACCTGACGCATGAACACTCGCTTGGACTCAATCAACCGGCGAATCGACACATTGTGTTCGATGACATGTTCAAGCCGAACGAGTAAGGGCAAAAAAGCGCCGTCTGCCCGAGCCGTGTTGTAAAGCGTTTGGGCATATACCCTGCTGGTCATGGAAAGGGTCAGGCCGTCAATAAACACTTGGCTCCATCGAGTCAGGCTTTGCTCATAGAGCGTCAGAAAAAGCTCTTCCCTCGTTTGAAAATAAAGATAAAGCGTGCCCTTGACCAACCCGGTTCGCGCGGCGAGTCGAGTCATGGAAAATGCCTCGTAACCAACCTCAAG
>JAACDS010000188.1 GCA_009936895.1 Pseudomonadota bacterium | reverse complement strand
TACCTCGAGTCGTCAAATCCCGCGAACATATCGCTTTACGAGCGCCATGGGTTTGAAATCATGGGTCGTATTCAAACCGAAAATTCGCCTCCGGTGCATCCCATGATCCGGGCGGCCCGGTAACGACAAGGCTAATCAGTGAACGTACCGGTCAGGTTGGCCTGGCCGAGAATATTACCCGAGTAGGCCTCTTCAAACTCGCTGCGCGTTAGCGCATCGAGCCGAGTCATAGTCGGCTGATCTTCGCTGAGTGCGTACAGCGCAAAGTGATAGGTGTGCTCGTTGCCCGCGGGTGGGCATGGACCTTCATAGTTGTGGGTGCCGGCATAGGTGAGGCCTTCCACGGCGCTGTTCGCCCCGTTTGCGTCCACCAGAGTGGTGGGGTCCACGTCTTCAATTAAACCCTCGATGGAGGCATCAATATTGAACAAATTCCAGTGTACGCAGGCATTCGCGTCTGTGCCGCAGGGTGCGGTTTCGTCATCAATGATGAGCGCAAAACTGTCTGTGTTGTCGGGCGCATTACGCCAACTGACTTGGGGAGAGAAGTTGTTGCCGCCTAATGCCGCGCAGGCATGAATCAGTGGAATGTCGTTACCTGTAGTAAACTGGCTGGCCGTGAGCTGGAAATCGTCTTCCTCATCGTTGATGACTTCGGCTGTAACGTCCAATGACGTATCGACGGTGCCGTCGGAAGCCGTAACGGTCAAGCTGTAGACGTTATCGCCGTCGCTGTCGCTCGGGACCTCAAAATCTGGTGCCGTGTCAAAACTCAATTGGCCGTCTTCAGAAATTCCGAACAACGCAGCATCTTCGCCTGCAAGGGCGAAGCTCAGAGTGTCGCCATCTGGATCCGTGGCTGAAACATCCAACACCAAGGTAGTGTTTTCACTAACGGAAACCGAACCATCGCTCGTGATAGACGGCGCGCGATTAGTTGTCTCAGGGTCGGCAGCGTCGCTACTGCTACTCCCGCCGCCGCAGGCCGTCAGAACAAGCAGTAAAGTTGCTGCGTAAACCCAGTGTGTTGTGTCCATTGGCCAGCCCCAAAGTTAACTATTAAGTGACGTTACAGCGGGGGCTGTGGCGAAGCAATCGGCATGTAGCCAAGGCAGGTTGAACGAACCCTTAGTGGCTGGGCCGACAACCTGCCGCGAGACTGGGGCTTAGTCGAAGAGCTCACCACCACAGGCAGACGCCGTAGTCCCATATTTTTCGTAAGCCTTGATGACGTTGGCCCCGGTGCGCCAGCGATGGACTTCGTCCGGCCCGTCTACTAGCCGCTGGGAACGGATGCCCGTGTACCAGCGCGCCAGCGGCGTATCGTGGCTGTATCCCAGCGCTCCGTGCAGTTGCAACGCCGTATCGACCACCTGATGTACCATGTTTGCCAAGAAGACTTTGGCGATGCCGTTTTCGTTGCGCAGGTCCATGCCATTTTCTGCCTTGTAGGCAATGTGCAGCAACATCAGGCGTGCCTTATAAATTTCCGATGCGCAATCGGCCATCATCCAGCGGACACCTTGGCGGTCGGCGAGCCGTTCGCCAAATGTGCTGCGGCTCACCACATGCTTTGCGGCAAGATCCAAGGCGCGTTGCGCCATGGCCACATTGTGCATGCCATGTCGCAGTCGACCATAGGCGAGCCGGTGTTGACCCATGTTGAAGCCTTGGCCTTGCCCACCAAGAATGTTTTCCCGAGGCACCCGTAGATTGTCGATTTTGATTTCAGAATGGCTGCCACCCAGTTTGAGGCCTAAGGCGGTGTGAGGCTGCATGGTTTCGATGTTGCGCACAATCTCATAGCCCGGATTGGGCAATTCGACAATAAACGTACTGTACTGCTCGTGACGCGGCGCATCCGGATCGGTTTTTGCCATCACTACTGCGATATCTGCAACGCTAGCGGAAGAACTGAACCACTTATCGCCGTTGAGCACCCATTCATCTCCTTCGAGTACCGCGGTGGTTTGCATACCCGTGGCGTCGGCGCCCGCCGCCTTTTCCGTCATGGAATAGCAGATGCGCTTTTCGCCATTCAGCAGGGGCTTAAGAAACGTCTCTTTCTGAAAATCTGTCCCATGCTCCAGTAGAGTGAGCATGGTGGCGTCGTCTGGTCCCTGAGTGTTGAGGGCTAGGGCGCCCAGATGGCTTTCCCCCAACTCCATTTGCACCAAGGCATTGGCCAGTGGTCGCAGCCCCATGCCGCCGTGCTCCACAGGAATGAAGGGACACCAAAGACCCTGGGCCCGGGCCTTGCTGCGCAGGCCGGCCATGGTTTCGTCAAAGTTGTCTGCGGTGCAGGTTTCTTCTGCCGGATGACATTCGCTTTGAACAAAGGCTCTGACCTTGTCTCGAACGGCCTTGGCTTCTTCTGGAATTGTAAAATCGATCATGGTTCCCCCCAGGAATGTTTTTGAACGGTTGAAGAATGTAGCACGCTAACTTGTTCTGTTTCGAATCTGCGGGTACAAACGTTGTGTTACAAAAAAGTGGAGAGAGGAATGAGTGACGCCGTAGATCTGTACAGCGATCTGTTTGAATTGGCCATGTCCGCCGAGGCCCAGCCTCTGATGGACGCAGTGCAACGCCACATCACAAAAAACGTAGAACCCATTGTTGAAGAGTTTTACGCCCTGAATAACGACAAGGCCGATCGCTGGAGTTGGCATCCCAGGCAGCTTGAGCTGCTGGAAATCGCCAAAAACAAAGCCAAAGAGTCTGGTCTGTGGAATTTCTTTTTGCCAGACGCGGATACCGGTGAAGGGTTAAGCAATCTGGATTACGCCTACATCGCGGCAGAATTGGGCAAGGTGCCACTGGCGTCTGAGACGCTGAACTGCAGTGCTCCTGATACGGGCAATATGGAGGTGCTCGAGCGCGTCGGAACACCTGAGCAAAAAGAGCAGTGGCTCAAGCCGTTGCTGAACGGTGAAATTCGATCCGCCTATGCGATGACCGAGCCGGCCCTGCCGTCATCGGATGCGAAAAACATCAGCACTCAAGCGGTGCTTGAAGGGGATGAATGGGTTATTAACGGCGAAAAGTACTAGATCAGTGGCGCCGGCGATCCGCGCTGCAAAATCATGATAACCATGGTGAAGACCAGCCCGAACGCCGCACCCAGCAAGCAACAGTCCCAAATACTTGTGCCAACGGATACCGAAGGGGTGGAAATTCTTGAGGGTATGCAGGTCTTTGGCGAAGACCACGCGCCGCGGGGCCATATGCACATTCGGTTCAACAATGTGCGGGTGCCTAAGGAAAACATACTGCTTGGTGAAGGACGTGGCTTTGAGATTTCTCAGGTGCGTCTGGGCCCTGGCCGTATCCATCACTGTATGCGTTCCATCGGCAAAGCCGAAAAAGCGCTGGAACTTATGGTGAAGCGTTCAGGTACCCGCGTGGCGTTTGGCAAGCCCATCGCCAAGCTAGGCAAAAACATCGAAGTCATCTCTCGTGCGCGTATCGAAATTAACGCGATGCGTCTGGCGGTGCTGCAAGCCGCGAAGGCGATGGATGTGCTGGGCAACAAAGAAGCCCGAGTTTATGTCAGCGCGGTTAAGGCGATGGTGCCAGAGAAAGTCTGCGACATTATTGATGCCGCGATTCAAATGCATGGCGCAACGGGTATCTCCCAATGGACACCGCTGGCGACCATGTATACCGACATGCGTCACTTGAGATTTGCCGATGGCCCTGACGAGGTGCATCACATGGTGGTGGGTCGAGCCGAGCTGCAAAAGTACGATCTTTGGTAGCCGCCTACCGCATCCTTTCACCTCGGGGGTCGTAAAACGCCCCTAACTGGACGCGAATCGGGAAGCGTTTGAGGGCTACTTCCACTTCGAATTGGCCCTCGTTCAGCCATGCGGCGGTGACACCGTCAGCATGGCTTAGCTCCGCCATGGCGAGGCTCTTGCTTACGCGATGGCCCCAAGCGGCAGACGTGGTGAGGCCAACGAGTTCCCCATTCCTCAAGATTGGCTCGTCATGAAGCATAAAGGGGGCATCGTCCCCATCGATGGCAAGATTGACTAAGCGTCGCGTCTGTACGCCGCGCGCCATATCAATGGCGTCCTTGCCGATGTAGGCGTCCTTGTTTTTTGCTGTGGCAAAACCCAGCCCGGCCTGCAGGGGTGTGATGTGATCGTGTATGTCATCGCCCCAATGCCTAAAACCTTTTTCCATGCGGCACGCGTTCATGGCGTGAAAGCCAGCTGCGCGTATGTTCAGGGCTTGGCCCTCAGTCCAAAGCATCTGCCACAGGGCGGTAGCTTGGCTTCGAGGCAGATACAGTTCGTAGCCTCTCTCGCCCACGTAGCTCAGACGATTCGCCCGCAGGGTCAGGTCGCCGGCCTGTAACCGGCTGGATTCATAATAGGCTAGCTCATTGGCCGTAACGGAATCGTCGCAGATACGCGATAGCAGCTGTGTTGAACGTGGCCCCATGACTCCAATGATCGCTGCGTCCTGATCCTGAGTAACGAGGCAGTCAAAGTCGGCACTGTGCTTGGTCAGCCAAAACCAATCTCTGCGCTCACTGACACAACCGCTGACGATCATGAACGTGTTGTGATCGATCCGGCTGATGGTGACATCCGCCTCAATACCGCCGTCATTATTCAGCCATTGGGTATAGACGATTTTGCCAACCGGGACGTCGATATCGTTGGCGCATATGCGTTGCAGACACGCCAGCGCCTCAGGGCCGCTCAATTGAAATATTGGATAACTCGATTGATCGAACAAGGCAACATCGTTTGCTAGCGCGTCGCATTCGCGCTGACAGGCGTCAAACCAATTGGGTTTGCCGTAGGTGTATTCGTAGCACCCGGATTCACCTAGGGCATACCAGTTGGGTCGTTCCCAGCCGGCCAACTCGCCCATTACCGCACCGCGTTCCAGCGTTACATCATGCAGCGGACTCAGGCGTATGTTTCGGCTGGTGGCGTATTGCCGGTGGGGCCAGTGCATGTCGTACAGCAGCCCCAAGGATTCCTTGGTGCGCTCGAATAGAAAATCCTGTTGGCTTTGAAACGGGAAAGTCCGGCGCACGTCCACATCCCACAGATCCATGGGCGGCTTGCCTTGACGCATCCACTCCGCCAAGACTTTGCCTGCGCCGCCAGACGATTGAATGCCAATGGAGTTGAAGCCGCAGGCGACAAATAAATTGTCTGCTTCGGGTGTTGGGCCGAGCAGATATCGGTCGTCGGGAGTGAAACTTTCAGGCCCGTTAAAAAACAAATTGATGCCCGCATCGGCGAGTTCTGGAAAACGTGCGATGGCTTTATTCAGAACTGGCTCAAAGTGCGCGAAGTCATCGGGCAGGGCGTCAAAACAAAAGTCCTCTGGGATGCCGCCCATGCCCCATGGCTTGGCTTCCAGTTCAAAACAGCCCAAAAGCAACTTGCCTGCATCGTATTTGTAATAGGCCTGCTCGTCTGGCACCCGCAGGGTCGGTCGCATGGCGCTGAAGGTATCCAAGGGTTCGGTGACCAAATAAAAGTGCTCGGCGGCGTGCAGCGGTAGATGAATATCGTGCTGTGCGGCGAATTCTCGGGACCACATGCCGCCTGCGAGCACCCCCTGTTTGGCTTTGATGAGGGAGCCGTCGTCGAGATACACACCGATCACCGCATTGTGCTTTATGGCGAGGCGATCGACCTTGGTGTCCTCAAAAATCTGGGCGCCGCCTTGGCGCGCGCCCTTGGCCAGCGCGAGGGTGGTATCCACTGGGTTGGTTTGCCCGTCCCCGGACAGCAATACCCCACCGCAGACGTCCCCGGTTTCAATACCCGGCCAGTGCTGATGGACATGCTCTGGGCCAATGAGTTCGCAGTTCACCCCAAAGGCGTTTGCCATCGTGGCTTGGCGCTTGAGTTCCTCCAGCCGCTCGGCGTGTAGTGCCACGGTCATCGAGCCGGTTGCCTGGTAACCGGTTCCTTGCCCGGTCTGACGCGCAAGATCTGCGAACAGCTCGGCAGAGTAGCGCGCCAGTCGCGTCATGTTTTGCGAGGCCCGAAGCTGAGCGACAAGCCCCGCGGCATGCCACGTGGTACCGGACGTTAATTTCTTACGCTCCAGTACGATGACATCGGACACACCAAGCTGAGTCAAATGGTAGGCGACGGAACACCCAATGATGCCGCCGCCTATGACGATGGCTTCGGCAGATGTTATGTCAGGGCGCCTCATTCAAATCTGCGCAGCTAGAGCGCGTAGCGCCCGATAAGTCGCACCCCAGAGCCCAAGGTCTGTTGGATACGGGTGGGACGAGAGTTTGACGCAGACCAACTGCTTGCTGCGGTGTATGTAGATGGTTTGGCCGTGTATGCCGATGCACATGATTTCGTCGGATTCGCGGTCTGCCCATACCTGATTCGTGTAGTGACCATTGGGTAACAGGCCGTGATAGTCGCTGGCCGCAAATAATTCGCGCAGTTCGTCATTTCCCAGTCGCGTATCACGCACCCAACTCGCAGGGAGGATTTGTTGATCGTTGTAAAAACCGTCGTTTCTCAGCATTTCACCAAATCGCGCCAAGTCTCGTGTGCAGGCGCTCATGCCGGCGCCCATGTAGGGGAGACCGGTGGGGTCTACCACGACGCTGGCATCCTGTTCCGGCCCCAACGGTTGCCAGAGTCTTCGAGAAAAGAATTCACAGAAAGGCGTGCCGGTGGCGCGCTCGATCACTGCGGTACATAGATTGGTCAAAACCGTGCGGTAGTGAAAACGTTCGCCTTCCCCTTGCTCGGTTTGGCTGCGTTCTTTGCAGTAATCAATGAGAGATCTCGGCGATGAATCCGATTGCAGATCAGGACGCCAACCGACCACGGCGGCTTCATGCCAAAAATCATCCGTGGCCTGATCGTAGTCTTCGGAGAAGGCCACTGCTGCGGTCATGTCTAACGCACGCTGTACCGTTGTTGCGCGAAAGGCGCTGTCCG
>JAACDS010000187.1 GCA_009936895.1 Pseudomonadota bacterium | reverse complement strand
TTGCGATGGATGACGGTCTGCGATTTGCGATCCGCGAAGGCGGCCGTACCGTAGGCGCCGGCGTTGTCGCCAAGGTCATCGACTAGGCGACCGATACTCAGTACGGGGCTTAGGGTATTAATTTCACATTTCCCTGCATCACGTGTTGCCGGGTTGAGAATCAGTCTGTATGATTCGCGGCCCGATCCGGGGAGGAGTGAGGTGGAAAACCAAGCGCCTCCATCGACGGATAGAGGGTTGTTGCGGCCGGATTTACAATGTGAAACCTAGAAGTCGCAGAGAGATTTAGGAATTTATTGGTCGGTCAGCTCAACGATTGTTGACTGGCCGATGGATAAACGCTCTTTAACAGGAGAAATGCTTGATCACCCGCGGCAGCGAGGTTCGCCCTCGTTCGCATGTGATCAGCAACTTTAATTTGGGTTTGGAGTTCGTAAGTGCAAAACCAGCGTATTCGCATTCATCTGAAGGCATTCGATCATCGCTTAATTGATGTGTCGACTCAGGAAATAGTAGACACCGCCAAGCGCACGGGCGCTCAGGTGCGGGGTCCTATTCCACTGCCAACGCGTAAAGAACGCTTTACGATTTTGGTTTCTCCCCACGTCAACAAAGACGCTCGGGACCAGTACGAAATCCGAACTCATAAGAGGCTCCTGGATATCGTAGAACCCACGGAAAAAACCGTAGACGCGCTGATGAAGCTCGATCTGGCGGCCGGGGTGGAAGTACAGATTAGTTTGAATTGAGTTGAAGCTGTCTCGCCAGGAATGGCCAGGCAGCTTTTTATTGTTTGATACCAAAAGACTCCGATAGGGAGTCGGCGAAAGGCGCAAGCCGGGCTTTAGTCCTCTTCTTTTACGTAAAGAGAGAGGCGGAAGTCCGCACGCCGTTGTAACCGCCGCAGGTAGAACGCTTAAGTTAGGAAGACCAATGGCAATTGGATTGATAGGTAAAAAGAGCGGTATGACACGGATCTTCACTGAAGAAGGCGTGTCCGTTCCCGTGACTGTCATCGAAGCAGAACCAAATCGAGTTACTCAGGTGAAGAATCTGGATAACGACGGCTATGTCGCGATTCAAGTAACCACCGGCGAGCGTCGTCGCAGCCGGGTGACTAAGGCAATGGCCGGACACTTCGCCAAGGCGAATGCAGGCAGTGGCCGTGGTCTTTGGGAATTTCGCGTAGACGAGGCGGGCGATCTGGATATCGGTGGTGAGCTGGCTGTCGATCAATTCGAGGCTGGTCAGATTGTCGACGTGCAAGGCACCTCCAAGGGTAAGGGCTACGCCGGCACCATCAAGCGCTGGAACTTCCGCGGCCAAGACAACACCCACGGTAACTCGATCTCTCACCGCGCGCCGGGTTCGATTGGTCAATGTCAGACTCCTGGTCGCGTATTCAAGGGTAAGAAGATGTCAGGCCATATGGGCGCGGCAAAAGTCACTACCCAGAATTTGGAAATCGTCCGCGTGGATGCCGAGCGCAATTTGATCATGGTCAAAGGTGCGGTACCCGGAGCTCCAGGCGGAGATGTCTGCATACGGCCTGCTGTTAAGGCGCGTCCGGGCACAGGAGACGCGAAATGAATCTAAATCTCGCAGTAGACGGTGGCAGTGTTGAAGTTGCCGACACAGCATTTAGCCGGGAATACAACGAAGCATTGGTTCACCAAGTCGTTGTTGCTTACATGGCGGGTGCTCGACAGGGATCGCGCGCGCAAAAGAACCGGTCGGCGGTTAGCGGCGGCGGGAAGAAGCCCTGGCGTCAAAAAGGTACGGGCCGCGCTCGTGCTGGTACGACCCGTTCGCCAATCTGGCGGTCCGGTGGCGTAACCTTTGCCGCTCAGCCACAAGATCACTCCACCAAGGTAAATCGAAAGATGTACCGCGGCGCCTTGCAGTGCATCGTATCCGAACTGATTCGCCAAGAGCGGCTGGTCGCGATCGAGTCGTTTTCTGTGGAAGCGCCGAAGACGAAGGCATTGGTCGCTAAATTGAAAGAGCTGGATATGTCCGGCGCACTGATCGTTACCGAAGAGGTTGACGAGAACTTGTTCTTGGCCGCTCGCAACGTCAAAGGAATCGATGTTCGCGATGTAGACGGTTTGGATCCGGTGAGCCTCATCAGCTATGACAAAGTACTGATTACGGTGCCCGCCCTGAAGAAACTGGAAGGGGTATTGGCATGAACCAGGAACGCATTTTCACCGTACTGCGTGAGCCTCACATCACCGAGAAGGTATCTGTCCAAGGCGAAGTCGCTAATCAGTACGCCTTCAAGGTAGCGCCTGACGCGACGAAAGTAGAGATACGAGCAGCTGTTGAAAGCATTTTTAGTGTGTCAGTGACCAAGGTCACGACCGCTAACGTCAAAGGCAAGCTGAAGCGCACCGCTCGCGGTATGTCGCGCAAGAAGAATTGGAAAAAAGCATACGTCACTGTAGCTGCGGGCCAAGAGCTCGACTACATGGTGGCGGAATAAGGGTTTAGGCATGGCTGTTGTAAAGACAAAACCAACCTCTCCTGGGCGTCGATTTGTCGTCAAGGTTGTAGATTCAGAGCTGCATAAAGGTGCGCCGCACAAAGCGTTGTTGACGCCACAGAAGAAGTCTGGTGGTCGTAACAATGCAGGCCGCATCACGACACGCCACCGTGGTGGCGGCCATAAGCAGCACTATCGAATTATCGATTGGAAGCGCGACAAGGACGGAATCCCAGCGGTCGTAGAGCGCTTGGAATACGATCCAAACCGTACCGCCAATATTGCATTGCTCAAGTACGCAGATGGCGAGCGCCGTTACATTATCGCCCCCAAGGGCGTCCATGCTGGCGATCCGATTATGAGTGGGCCAACGTCGCCGATTAAGCCCGGAAACACATTGGCCATTCGAAATATCCCCGTAGGTAGTGTGATCCACTGCGTCGAACTCAAGCCCGGTAAGGGTGCTCAGATGGTTCGGAGCGCCGGCGGCTCATGCCAGTTGGTGGCTCGCGAAGGTACCTATGCGACCTTGCGCTTGCGCTCGGGTGAGATGCGACGCGTATTGAGCGAATGCCGCGCAACGCTCGGTGAAGTGGGTAACAGCGAACACAGCTTGCGCTCTCTCGGTAAGGCTGGCGCGAAGCGCTGGCGTGGCGTGCGGCCAACGGTTCGTGGTGTGGCCATGAACCCAGTCGATCACCCGCATGGTGGTGGTGAAGGTAAGACGTCCGGTGGTCGTCATCCGGTGACCCCTTGGGGTGTTCCAACGAAGGGACACAAGACCAGAAAGAACAAGCGCACTGACGATCTTATCGTTCGTCGTCGCGGTAAGCGCTAGTCAGCGCCATAGGAGAACGATAAGTGCCTAGATCCGTATTTAAAGGACCCTTCGTCGACACGCATTTGTTGAAGAAGGTAGAGAAAGCAGCGGAGAACAATGAGCGTCGTCCGATTAAGACGTGGTCACGCCGCTCCATGGTTATGCCGGAAATGGTAGGCCTGACGATTGCGATTTATAACGGTCGCCAGCACGTGCCGGTGGTGATTAACGAAGACATGGTAGGACACAAGCTCGGTGAGTTTGCGCCAACCCGAACCTATCGCGGTCACGCGGCTGATAAAAAAGCCAAGCGCTAGCGCAGCGAGAGAATAGAGGAAGACGATGCAAGTCAGTGCCATAGCAAAACGTTTACAAATTTCGCCGCAGAAGGTTCGGCTGGTTGCGGATCAAGTCCGCGGCAAGCCCGTCGCTGATGCGTTGGACATCCTAAATTTCAGTACCAAGAAAGGTGCTGTCTTAGTTAAGAAGACGGTTGAATCGGCTATTGCAAACGCCGAGCACAACGAAGGCGTTGATGTGGATGATCTACGGATCTCTGAGATCTACGTTAATGCGGGCATGACCATGAAGCGGATTCGTCCTCGTGCCAAGGGAAGAGCAGATCGAATTTTAAAGCGTAGCTGTCACATTACGGTGACGGTGTCGGATACGGAATAAGAGAACAGCATGGGTCAAAAAGTACATCCAACCGGGATTCGCCTTGGCATCGTCAAGGAACACACATCTGTCTGGTTTGCCGATAAGAAGCATTATGCGGAATATCTGCTGAACGATTTAGAAGTTCGCCAGTACCTTCGCAAGCGACTGGCTGACGCGTCCGTTGGGCGTATCGAAATCGCTCGGCCAGCGCAGACTGCGCGAGTAACCATCCACACGGCCCGACCGGGCATCGTGATTGGTAAGAAAGGCGAAGACGTCGATAAGTTGCGCAAAGAGCTGTCCAAGCGTATGGGCGTTCCTGTGCACATCAATATTGAAGAAATCCGCAAGCCTGAGCTTGACGCAGTGCTGGTAGCGCAGAATGTTGCCCAGCAGCTAGAGCGTCGGGTTCAGTTTCGTCGGGCGATGCGCCGAGTGATTCAGAATGCGATGCGTTTGGGTGCTGAGGGCATCAAAGTGCGAGTAGCTGGCCGACTGGGTGGTGCCGAGATTGCACGCTCCGAGGTCTACCATGAGGGCCGCGTTCCTCTCCATACGCTGCGTGCGGATATTGATTACGCCACGTTTGAAGCCGAAACAACCTATGGAATCCTGGGTATTAAGGTGTGGATTTTCAAAGGCGAGGTGATCGGGTCGAATACCCCAGCAGCAGCGCCTCAAGGATAGCGAAACTTGGAACAGTTTGTGCCGGCACATGGTGTTGGTCGCAAGCTGGATTAGTACCAAATAGTTAAGTACAAAAATGTTACAGCCAGAAAGAACGAAATTTAGAAAAATGCACAAAGGCCGCAATCGCGGTCTGGCGTTACGGGGCTCCAAGGTCAGTTTTGGTGAGTTCGGTTTAAAGGCCGTCGGCCGAGGCCGTATGACCGCGCGTCAGATTGAAGCCGGTCGCCGAGCAATGACCCGTCGTATCCGGCGTGGCGGAAAGATCTGGATTCGAGTGTTTCCTGATAAGCCTATTACCAAGAAGCCGCTAGAGGTTAGTCAGGGTAAGGGTAAGGGTAGCGTCGAATACTGGGTTGCTTTGATTCAGCCAGGCAAGGTCCTTTACGAGATGCAGGGTGTTCCAGAAGAAGTTGCGCGCGAAGCATTGACCTTGGCGGCAGCGAAACTGCCCTTCAAAACAGTATTTGTGAAACGGACGGCGATGTAATGAAGGTCCAAGAAATTCGAGAAAAGAGTAAGGACGAGCTGAAGGCGGAGATTTTACGCCTCCAGCGCGAGCATTTTTCTTTACGCATGCAACGAGCGAGCGGACAGTTGGGTCAGACCCATTTGTTGAAAGAAGTACGTCGCGACATAGCCCGCGTTAAGACAGTGATGAAGGAGACTCAAGATGTCTGATACCCCTGAGGTAGAGATTCAAGAGGCGAAGGCCAGCAATCCCCGCGCTGTAACTGGTGTGGTGACGAGCGATCGCATGGAAAAGAGCATCACAGTGAAAGTAGAGCGCCGTGTAAAGCACCCGGTGTACGGCAAGTTCGTACGTAAGTCTTCGAAGATTCACGCGCATGATGAAAACAACGATTGCAACGTGGGCGATACCGTTACGGTCATTGAGTGCCGTCCGCTGTCCAAAACAAAGACCTGGAAGCTGCAAAGCATCGACGTTCGATCTACCGGAGTCTAACGAGACATGATTCAGACAGAAACAATGTTGGAAATCGCTGATAACAGCGGTGCCCGAAGGGTGCAGTGCATCAAGGTACTCGGTGGCAGTCACCGTCGTTACGCAGGTATCGGCGACATCATCAAGGTGACGGTAAAGGAAGCGATTCCTCGTGGTCGCGTCAGAAAGGGTCAGGTAATGGACGCGGTGGTTGTACGAACTCGTAAGGGTGTTCGTCGTCAGGACGGTTCGCTGATCAAGTTCGATCAGAACGCGGCAGTGTTGCTGAACGCAAACAAACAGCCTATTGGCACCCGTATTTTCGGACCGGTGACGCGCGAGCTGAGATCAGAACGTTTTATGCGCATCGTTTCGTTGGCACCAGAGGTTTTATAAGCCTGCACAGTAACGCTTCTCAGGGAGTGAACGGTCGGGTGATTGAAAAGAGATTCGAAAGAGAAAATCGGCATGTTAAAGATCAAAAAAAATGACGAAGTGGTGGTGATCGCCGGTCGCGATAAGGGCCGTCGCGGTGAAGTACTGCGAGTGCTTAAGGATGGCCGCTTGATGGTCGCCGGCATCAATATGGTGAAGAAGCACAAGCGTCCAAACCCAAACTCTGGCGATCAAGGAGGCATCGTGCCTCAGGAAGCGCCGATTCAGGTGTCTAATGTAGCCATCTGGAACCACGAAGCAGAGAAAGCCGACCGAGTCGGCTTGAAAAATGAAGATGGACGGAAAGTTCGCGTCTTCAAGTCAACAGGCAAAGAGATTGAAGACTAACGATGGGTAAATTATACGAACATTACCGTACAGAGCTACGGCCCCAGCTGCAGAAAGATCTGGGTATCGCGAATCCAATGGCGGTGCCAAAAATCACAAAGGTCACCTTGAACATGGGTGTCGGCGAAGCAATCGCAGACCGCAAGGTAATGGAAGCAGCGGTAACGGATATGACCGCCATTGCCGGTCAGCAGCCTGTGATCTGTTTAGCGCGCAAGTCGGAAGCCGGATTTAAGATCCGTGAAGGCTATCCAATCGGCTGCAAGGTGACGCTTCGAAGTGAGCGTATGTATGACTTTATCGAGCGGTTGGTCGATGTTGCAATTCCCCGAATGCGCGACTTCCGCGGACTGAACCCAAAGTCCTTTGATGGCCGCGGGAATTTCAGCATGGGTATCACCGAGCAGATCGTATTCGCCGAAATCGACTACGACAAAATCGACAAGATTCGTGGCATGGACATCTGTGTGACGACGACGGCCCAAACAAACCAAGCGGCTCTTGAATTGCTCAAAGCATTCAAGTTTCCCTTCCGCACATAGGATAAGAGGCGAAGAATGGCTAAGCAATCCATGATCGAACGAGAGAAGAAGCGAACGCGCGCACGTGAAAAGTACGGTGCGAAGCGAGACGCTCTTCGGGCAGTTATTGCGAACAGGAACGTAAGCGATGAGGACCGTTGGGACGCACAGCTTAAGTTGCAGGCTCAGCCTCGCGATGCAAGTCGAGCTCGCCAACGAAGACGTTGCGGTTTAACCGGTCGTCCGCACGGTGTTTATAGAAAATTTGGCCTGTCACGTAACATGCTGCGCGAAGCGGCGATGCGTGGCGACGTTCCTGGTCTGGTCAAGGCGAGTTGGTAGGTAATAAATCATGACGATGCAAGATCCCATAGCAGACCTTTTGACTCGCATGCGCAATGCCCAGATGGCAGGCCATGTTGAAGTTCAAATGCCCCATTCAAAGGCAAAGTGCGCAATTCTCGACGTGCTTGTCAGCGAGGGCTATGTCCAAGGTTATTCGGTGTCCGAAGAAGTAAAGGCAGTCATTACGGTTCAGCTGAAGTACCACAATGGTGGCCCTGTGATTGAAGAGATCGCGCGCGTCAGCCGCCCCGGTCTGAGAATTTATAAAGAAAGTAATGATATTCCGAAGGTGCGTGGCGGACTGGGTGTCGCCATTGTCAGCACTAACCGTGGAGTCATGACCGACAAAGCCGCGCGTGCCCAAGGCATCGGTGGCGAAGTGCTCTGCACCGTATTTTAGGAGAACGCAATGTCACGCGTAGCAAACAGTCCTGTCACTCTGCCGTCTGGTGTTGAGGTAAAACTCAACGGCCAAGATTTTTCGGTAAAGGGCACTAAGGGCCAGATGGCTTTTGCCATACACGACTCGGTCGTGCTTGTGCAGGAAGAAGGCGAGCTCAAGGTTCGGGCGAAGGGCGAAGATAAAGACGCTAAAGCGATGGCGGGAACCATGCGCGCTTTGGTGCAAAACATGGTGACCGGGGTTACCGAAGGGTTTCAGAAGAAACTAGAGCTACAGGGCGTTGGTTATCGCGCCCAGTCTCAAGGCAACACGCTGACCATGCAGCTGGGGTTTTCTCATCCCGTCGTTTACGAATTGCCAGAAGGTATCAGCGCCGAAACGCCGAGTCAGACAGAGATCGTGATTGCGGGGGTCGATAAGCAGCGGGTCGGTCAGGTCTGTGCAGAAATCAGAAGTTTCCGACCACCAGAGCCTTATAAGGGCAAGGGCGTACGTTACGCCGGTGAGCACGTGAAGCGAAAAGAAGCCAAGAAGAAGTAATGGTTTGGTGCATAGCCTTTGGCTTATCCGTACCACGCTAATTTAGATCAGGTTAAGAAAGAACGATGAACGAAAAGAAAGTAAGCAGACTGAGACGAGCGCGCAGAAGCCGCATGAAGATGCGCGAGTTGGGCGCAACCCGGTTGTCGGTTTGTCGGACGCCGAAACATATTTATGCGCAAGTTATTTCTGCCGATGGCGGAACTATCGTGGCGCAGGCGAGCACCCTGGACGCAGATCTGCGTTCTGGGAAGACGGGCAACGTCGAACCCGCAGCCAAGGTTGGATCGTTGATTGCAGAGCGCGCCAAGGCGCAGGGTGTGACAGCGGTTGCCTTTGACCGTTCAGGATTTAAATACCATGGTCGCGTGAAAGCACTCGCTGACGCGGCCCGTGAAGGTGGACTGGAGTTTTAGATGGCGTATACCGAAGAGATTCGTGAAGAAGGACTTATTGAAAAACTAGTCCAAGTGAACCGCGTTGCCAAAGTTGTAAAAGGCGGACGTATTTTTGGTTTCACTGCCCTCACCGTTGTTGGCGATGGCAATGGCAAGGTGGGTTTCGGGCGTGGTAAGGCACGCGAAGTCCCAACGGCTATTCAGAAAGCAATGGAAGCGGCACGACGGAACATGAAGGACGTGGACTTGAATGGTGACACCCTGTGGTACGCCACGACGGCCCGGCATTCGGCATCGAAGGTATATATGCAGCCAGCGTCAGAAGGTACCGGCGTCATCGCTGGTGGTGCCATGCGAGCGGTACTCGAAGCTGCCGGCGTTCAAAACGTGCTGGCCCAGTGCTACGGGTCAACGAACCCCGTAAACGTTGTTCAAGCAACGTTCAAAGCGCTGACCGGTACGAAGTCGCCCACGCGAGTTGCCGAGAAGCGTGGTAAAGATGTCGATTCCATCGTCGCTTAATAAACAGCGATTGGAAACGTAAGTAAGACCTTTGAGAAAAAGGTATCAAGGATATTCAGATGAGTGACAAGACAGTAACTGTGACCCTGACAAAGAGCCCAATCGGCAGGCTAAAGAATCATAAGGCCTGTGTTTCTGGTCTGGGTTTGCGTCGTATTGGGCATACCGTCACGTTAGAAGATACCCCCTCAGTACGGGGCATGATCAATCGTATTAATTACATGGTACGAGTTGAGGGAGAAGGTTAATGCAACTGAATGATTTGCACCCAGCTGATGGAAGCAAGAAAGGGAAGCGTCGTGTCGGTCGTGGCCAGAGCTCGGGATTTGGTAAAACCGCAGGCCGCGGACAGAAGGGACAGAAAGCCCGTTCTGGCGGTGGTGTTCGTCCGGGCTTCGAAGGCGGTCAGCTGCCTTTGCAGATGCGTATTCCAAAATTTGGGTTTCGGTCTCGTATTGGTATGGCGACCGCGGAAGTTCGCCTTAGCGAGTTGAGCAAGGTTGAAGGCGATACGGTGAATATGGAAAGCCTCAAGGCCGCTAACCTCGTTCGTAAAGATATGAAGCGAGTTCGCATCATGCTTTCAGGCGAGGTAAAAGGCGCGCTGAAAGTCGAGGACGTGAACGTCGCAGTGACCAAGGGTGCTCGCGCAGCCATCGAGGCAGCGGGCGGTCAAGTCATTGATATAGAAGCGCCAGTAAGAGGTCGGTTAGTGAAAAAAGA
>JAACDS010000186.1 GCA_009936895.1 Pseudomonadota bacterium | reverse complement strand
TGGTTTGGTGCTGCTGTGGCTTTGCCTACGCTCGTGGATGTCGGCGTTTAGCCTGTTCGTTCTCACGGCGATCACACTGGCCGTGACCTTGGGTTCCCACGCTTTACTGGGGATTCCGCTCAATCAAATCTCACGACTCGGGCCCTTGGTAGTCGCCGTGATTGCCATGGCCGATGGCATCCACATCGTCTCGGTTTACGCCCAGGGCTTGCTGCGCGGTCTGGACAAAGAATCTGCGATGGTGGAAAGCCTCAACATCAACTTCACGCCCATCGCCCTGGCCACTATCACCACAACCATGGGCTTCCTAAGCCTCAACTTCAGTTCCGCGCCAACGATTTACGGTTTCGGCAACATCATTGCCATTGGTGTGTGCTGGGCCTTCGTATTCACCATCATGCTACTGCCAACCATGATTTTGCTCATGCCGGTGCATCGGGTACCCAAGCCGCTGGGCGTTGGCGCCTTCATCAGTGCGATGCCTCGGCTGGTGGAAACCCGGGAACGCACTCTGTTTTGGGGCAGTCTCGGACTCATTCTGTTTACCCTGTGCTTGCTGCCCCTGAACAAGTTGGATTCGGACCGTTTCGCCTTTATCGACAAGGACTCCGACGCGCGCATCGTGCTCACCGCCCTGCGGGAAAAAATCGGTAACGATCAATCCTTGGTCTACGTCATTCGCAGCAGCGGTTATTACGGCATCACCGACCCGGCATTTTTGCAGGAAGTAAATCGCTTTACCGAGTGGCTGGAAGAACAAGACGAAACCAGCTTTGTTGCCAGCTATACCGACTACCTAAAGATACGTAACAAGGCCGACCACGATGATGACGAAGCCTACAACGTCGTGCCCGACGATCAGCTCACGGTCATCGATTATCTCGTCGGCTATCAACTGGTACAGGAAATTGAACCCAGTCTGCAGCCGATATTCAACGCAGATTACTCTGCGGTTCGCCTCGCGGTCGCCACCTCCAACTTGACTAACGTGGAGATTCTGAGCTTTGCTGACAAAATCGATTCGTGGGCAAAAGACAACGTATCGCCGGACTTTGCGATCACCCGCGGCGACAATACGATTTTGTACGCCCGCATCAATCAAACCATCAGCTCGGAGCTGCTCAAAGGTTTTTCATTGAGCTTTTTGCTGATCACGCTGACCATGATCGTCGGATTACGCAGCCTGAAGTACGGGCTGTTGAGTATTTTCCCGAACATATTCCCCGCAACCATCGTGTTTGGTTTTTGGGGATTATTCCAAGGCCTCCTCAGCCCCTACACCCTGATGTTATTCTCCATCAGCATCGGTCTGGTAGTCGACGATTCGGTGCACATTTTGAGCAAGTACATCAGCGCCAAGCGCGAGGGCGCATCGCCCATCGAAGCCGTGCGCTACTCCATTGACAAGGCCGGTTCGGCCATTACCATCACGACGCTCAGTCTCGCGGTAGGCACCTTTCTGCTGGTTTTTTCCAGCACCAGTATCTTTCAAAACGTGGCGCTGCTTATTACGCCAATCATTGTGACCGCGCTCTTTTTAGACCTGTTATTCCTGCCACCACTGCTCATGCGTTTTGATGCATGGATTGACCGGATACGCGGGGTTCAGAACAGTGGCATTGACCAACCTTCGCAGGCATCCTCTGGTTTGGAAACCGTAAAAATATAAGGAGAAGAACCTCGTGAAACCCGTATGTTTGGTTATTGGAGCCGGCGCTGGCATCGGCGGTAATGTTGCTCGAAAATTCGCGCAAGAAGGCTATCACGCGGTGCTTTGTCGGCGCAGCGATGAGGACGGCTTGAATAGAATGGTTGCTGAGATACAGGATGAAGGCGGCAGCGCCTCCGGCTTTTTGCTCAACGCAATCGACGATAACAGCATAGAAGATCGGGTAGCCGCCGTGGAAGCCGATATCGGCCCAATAGACACTGTCGTCTTCAACTTAGGGGCACAAATTGGCGACCGAGCACTGGTGGCGACCACTTACAAAGCCTTTGAAATGGGCTGGCGACTCGCGACGTTCGGACTCTTTCGTACCGCCCATGCCGTCACGCCGCACATGGAAGCACGCGGCAAAGGAAACATTATTGTGACTTCAGCCACCGCAGCGGTTCGCGGCAACGCGGGACAGCACAGTCATGCCGCCGCCATGGGTGGGCGACGTATGTTATGCCAATCCTTGAACGCGCAGTTTTCCGCAAGCGGCATCCATGTGGCGCATATCATCGTTGACGGCGCCGTGGACGCACCAGACACACTAGGCAAAATGCTGGGGCCCGAACGATTTCAGGAGCTGCGAGAGACAAAGGGCATGGAGCACGACGGACTGATGCTGCCAACAAAAATCGCGGAGACCTATTATCACATTGCCCAACAGCATCGCTCCGTCTGGACGCACGAGATGGACCTGCGCGCTTATTCTGATCGACCCTGGTGGAACCACTGATTTACAGTTGCCCCTAGGATCCGCTTAAACGAGGCGATAACGACCCGTTAACCCAAGCAGCGGCTCGGGCGAGCGCCTCGAGCGCGTCTGCTAGCGCGGATCCAAGCGCATTAAATACCGTGGCGGAAAGCCCGTCAGAATACGAAATGCTAAGGGCAGCGCGTGCTGGGCGTTCACTGCGTCATGATCGACACCCTCTAACAACACCGCGCGATAGGGCTGTGTTTCACCGCCAAAGGTAATATCGACCTCATCGTTTTCTAGCGCGTCGTTGAACCATGCCCGTGGCCAGTGGTTTGCCGCCACATAAAGCGCGCCGTTGCTTTCAAGCCTAGCGACAACACGATCGGCGCCTTGGCCTTGGCTATCGTAGGTTGTGATGACCATCGTTTGCGCGTCGGCAGGCTGAAAATAACCCAACAACGACTCAAAGGTCGCAACAATGCCGACGTAGATCAGTCCAGTGATCACTAAAATTTTCAATAAACGCATATCCCTCTCCTGTGAAACGTCCGGAACTCACCGTGTCGATGAAAGTATGCGTCATCACCGATACGGTGCAACCAATGCAGTTCACTAATGCACGCAGAAAGTGCCAATCAATCGAACATTACCTTGTGATTGGATACGGACTTCGTCAAAATCCCTGCGTCGGAGAGATGGCAGAGCGGTTGAATGCACTGGTCTTGAAAACCAGCAAGGTGTAACAGCCTTCCAGGGTTCGAATCCCTGTCTCTCCG
>JAACDS010000185.1 GCA_009936895.1 Pseudomonadota bacterium | reverse complement strand
TCGATGGCCGGATGCCGGGTAATGCGGCGCAGCTTGCGATTCTCCAGATTCATCACAAACACCTCTGGGTCTCCACTGCGGGACAGCACCATGGCCAGCTGCCTGCCATCCGGGGAGAACACCGGTGACCCATTGATGCCGCGGAAATTTGTCAGTTGTTCACGGTTGGGGGCATTTACATCCTGCAAAATAATACTTGGCCGACCCGTCTCGAAGGAAACATAGGCAACCCGCTTGCCATCAGGCGACCAGCTTGCAGACAGAATCGGATCTTCGGATCGATACAAGGTGCGAGCCCGTTCGCCGTCTACGTCGGCCATCTGCAGACTGTAAGTCGCGCGCTGAGTGCCCACATCCTGAGCAAGCACGTACAGAATCTTCGTACTGAAGGCGCCGCGAACGCCGGTGACTTCTGTATAAACGAGATCAGCAATCTTGTGACCCACATCGCGCCACTGATCGGGAGTCACCCGAAAGTTTTCTCGCTGCAACGCGGTTTGGGTCGCGACATCAAACAGTTGGTAGGTCACATCAATCTCGCCCAGCGCGTTACTCTGGGCCTGACCAATCACCAGATAGGCGGTTTGCAAAATCCGCCAATCGCGAAAGAAAACCGCATTTTCGGTGCTGGGATAGGAGAGCATGTTTTCCGACGCAACCGGATCAAATTGACCGCTTCGCGCCAGATCAAAGCGAATCAATTTGGCCGGATTGTCTTTGTCTGCCAAGTCTTCGCTGACCTCGAAAGGTACGACGGCGATTCGAATCGGATCATCAACACCTTGGTCGATAATGATCGTATCCAGGTTCGCCCAACTGGCGCTGAAGGAAAAGAGGCCCAGCAGTAACAAAACAACAGGTCGGGCCTGCTGGACAAAGAAATTACGCGATTTAGGTTTTGGCATCATTGGCTTTGCGGTTGTTGTTGTGGTCGTCCTCGAAGGAACCTCGTCGGACATTACCGTAACAGATCCTCCGGACGAAACAGAAAGTAGAAGCGGCGGAAATTTGCTTCGAAGAGTCCATTGTCTTGGGGCACATCGAAACGACGTGCACGCCGAATGGCCTGCTCTGCCGAACGATCAAAAGACCCGCTACCGGAGCTGTCGACCAAGGCAACAGAGAGCACGTCGCCGGTTGGAATCAGTTCCACCAGGAAGCGTGCCTGCATACCATTGCGGGCACTGGGTGGCCGGCTCCAATTTTTTCTCACCAAATCGTAAATACCGGCCTGATAGCTCTGAACCTCTTGCAGGTTTTCGCCTTCGAGGATCTGCTCAGCTTCCGCATCCAGCGAACGCTGCAAGGAATCGTCGGCCAGTTCACCCAAGGCAGCCAAACGTTCGCGCCGCTGTTGGTCTGCCAGCGCCTGACGCTGCCGTTCCGCCTCGGCGGTGTCCACTTGCCTCTCCTTTATTTGGGGCGTGTTCTCAACGACCGGCTTCGTCCCGGCCACAGCCGGTTTGGGGGCCAAGGGTTTTACCGGCGGCGTTTTCTGTGCAGGCTTGGGTGCGGGTTTCGTTGCAGCGGGCGCGTCGACCACCAGCAACTTGGCATTCACCACTGTCGGCGTAATGACTTGTGCTATGTCGCCCTGGCTGGTGAAACCTTGCAAAAAAAAGAAGGCAACCAGAGCGTGTAACAGCAATGCGCCAGTCAAGGGCAGGGCGTAAATTCGAAGCGACGCCATGAACTGCCTAGCCTTCGAGATCCGGCGGATCAGTGATCAAGCCCACACCGCTCGCGCCCGCTTGTTGCAGCACCGTCATTACATTGACCACGTCGCCATACGGCAATGACGCATCGGCCTTAATGTAGACCGGAACATTGGCACGTGCGCGTAGTACCTTGCCCGCCTGTTCGCTGAGCGAAAAAATTGTCACCCGAGTGCCGTCTTCTTCTTTCTTTGTCCTGCTCGCCAAGCCGATATTCAAAAACAATGCTCCGTCTTTGCGCATGGACACGACCAGCGGATCGGGCTCTTCGGCATCAATGGCCTGGGACGGTGCTTGAGGCAGATCAACCTGCACACCCTGAGTCAATAATGGCGCTGTTGCCATAAAGATTACGAGCAACACCAACATCACATCGATGTAGGGAACCACATTGATTTCTGACATGGGTTTACGACGACTCATGGTTAAGTCTCATTACCGGTATTTGGGCGCGCATGGGCAGCGCGATGCAAGATCGCCGTCACCTCGTCACAAAAGCCTTCATAGCGTTTCATCAACACATCGACGTTTGCGGAAAAGCGGTTGTAGCCGATAACTGCCGGAATGGCCGCGAACAGGCCCATGGCGGTGGCAATCAAGGCCTCAGAAATACCGGGGGCTACCGACGCCAACGTCGCTTGGGTCATATTGGCCAAAGAGCGAAACGAATTCATGATGCCCCAAACGGTTCCAAACAAACCAATGTACGGGCTGGTGGAACCTACCGTGGCTAAGAAGGGCAGATGGGTTTCAAGCCGGGCTTCCTCACGCATCAGGGCGACGCGCATGGCGCGCTGTACACCTTGCATGATGGCGTCGGCATCCACACCCGATTGCTCGGACAAGCGCGTGTATTCACGAAAGCCGGCAACGTAGATTCCTTCAATACCATTGAGCTGCTCTTCTTCAGACAACTCTTGGTAAAGACTTCGCAAATCAATACCGGACCAAAAGTGATCTTCGAAACTGTCGATTTCCTGCTTGGCTCTGCGCAGCAAACTCCAGCGCTGTAGGATCATCATCCAGCTCACAACGGATGCGATCACCAGCAAGCCCATAACCCCTTGTACCAGCAGACTGGCGTTGGCGATGAGTTCATAAACTGACAAGGGTTGATTCATATTACATTCCTATCTAATTCCGCTCATGTCGTCGGGCACTAATCTGCAAGGTCCATGGCGTCTTGGGTGCCTTCGGACTTTCGTTGAGCTGGGTCGCCACTCCGCTCCGGTACCGGCAACCCAAAATGCAGGTATGTTTTGGCTGTTGCCACCCGCCCGCGGGGGGTGCGCATAAGATACCCTTGCTGGATCAGATAAGGTTCCAGCACATCTTCTATGGTACCGCGCTCTTCACTGATGGACGCTGCCAGGGCATCGAGACCCACCGGACCACCAGAGAATCGATCCATGATGGCCAGCAACAGCCTGCGATCCATTGCGTCGAAGCCCTGTTTATCGACGTTTAACAAATTTAGCGCCTCGTCCGCCAACGCCGCGGTGACCACACCGTCCCCTTTGACTTCGGCAACATCTCGCACGCGGCGTAGCAATCGGTTACTGATACGCGGAGTACCACGCGAGCGATGAGATATTTCGGTGGCGCCTTCTGCCTCTATAGGAAGATCCAGCTTATTGGCCGACCGGGTAACAATTTCGGACAATTCGTCAACGCTGTAAAATTCTAGACGCTGCACAATGCCGAATCTGTCGCGCAGCGGGCTGGTCAACAGACCCGCACGAGTGGTCGCACCGACTAGGGTAAAGGGCTGTAACTCCAGCTTTAGGGAGCGCGCTGCCGGACCTTCGCCAATCATAATATCCAGCTGAAAGTCTTCCATAGCAGGGTACAAAATTTCCTCGACCACCGGACTGAGCCGGTGGATTTCATCGATGAAGAGCACGTCGCCGGATTCTAAATTACTCAGCATGGCCGCTAGGTCGCCGGCTTTTTCCAGCACCGGTCCCGAAGTTGATTTCAACGACGCACCCATTTCTCTGGCCATAATATTCGCCAGAGTGGTTTTGCCCAGCCCCGGCGGGCCAAATATGAGGGTGTGGTCCAACGCTTCACCGCGTTTCTTTGCCGCTTCGATAAAGATCGACATCTGTTCTTTTACGGCGCTTTGGCCAATGTATTCATCCAACCGTACCGGTCGCAGAGCGCGATCATAGCCGACGTCGCTCGTGTCTGGAGCAGGTGATACAAATCGATCCGGTTCGATAGTCATCAAGCCCCCCTCGCCATGCTGCGAAGAACCCAAGTCACCAGTTGCTCTGTACCTACCTCGCCCGATTCGCTCGCCAAGGCTCGCAAGGCGTGCTGCACGGCGTCCGTCGCCTGATTGGGCTTATATCCCAAGGCGATCAGCGCGTCCTCTGCCTCCCGTCCCGCAGCGCGGTCAGCGGGTCCAACCGAAAGACTGACAGCGGACATTCCCTCGGGCACCAACGTATCCAGACGAGACTTTAGCTCCACCATCAAACGCTCGGCGGTTTTTTTGCCCACCCCCGGCACCTTGGTGAGAACGCCCACCTCATTGGCCTGTACGGCACGGACCAAGGTCGGCAGGCTGACTGAACTGATCAAGGCTAACGCCATCTTTGGCCCCACACCGTTGATACGAATATAAGCTCGGAACAAATCCCGTTCTCGCTGGTCACCAAACCCGAACAGAAGCTGCGCTTCTTCGCGCACAACAAAGTGCGTAAACAGGGTCAGCGGTTTGCCCAATTGGGGACTGGTGGCAAGCACCGATGCGCTAACCTCAACTTCATACCCCACGCCAGAAACATCCAAAAGGAGTTGGTTGCCTTCGATCAGGACGAGATTTCCGGTAAGCCTGCCAATCAAAGCGTATGCCCTTGGTTTATGTTTCGCTAATCGAAGCAGTATTGACGTGGCACAAAGCAATCGCAAGGGCATCCGCCGCATCCGCCTGGGGGATACCCGGAAGTTTGAGCAAAACACGTACCATATGAGCCACTTGCTCTTTGTT
This sequence comes from Pseudomonadota bacterium, assembly GCA_009936895.1. GTDB lineage: Bacteria > Pseudomonadota > Gammaproteobacteria > Pseudomonadales > Azotimanducaceae > UBA4421. Next base: position 2,969 of record JAACDS010000185.1, on the reverse strand, counting down.
CGCACGTCCCGTGCCTACGGTGGCCTTCTTAACCTCTCGGGCAGCGTACTCAAATACCGGCAAATCCTTGGCCACACCGGCTGCGATAGCGACACCTCGAGCCTGACCCAGCTTCAGGGCTGAGGAGGCGTTTTTTGCCATGAAAATCGACTCGATAGCGAACTCCGATGGGCTGAAGTCCTGAATAATTTGCGTTATCCCGCGATAAATAATGCCTAGCCGCTCGGGCAGCTCGCCCTGCTGGGCGTTGATGCAACCGCTGGCAACGTAGTGCACTTTGCGATCGGCAACCTCAATGACGCCGTAGCCCGTCAATCGCGACCCGGGGTCGATACCGATGATTCGGTAATTTGCGCGCTCCACCGGGTTAAACCGGCAGCATCAGTCGATTACTCGTAGGCATCGTCAGGAAATTCACCGTTGCTGTAGACCTCCTGGACATCATCAAGGTCTTCCAACACGTCGATCAATGTCAGCACTTTGCGAGCCTGCTCGGTGTCACAAGGGCTGGTGGTTGAAGCCAACATGGTGACTTCCGAATGATCGGGCTCATACCCAGCTTCCGTGAGCTGGCCAACCACTGGGTTCAACGTTTCCCATGGCGTTGTTACGGTGATCGCGCCATCGTCATCGCCTTCGATGTCTTCAGCACCCGCCTCTAGCGCAATGTCCATCAGGGCTTCTTCGTCAGCGCCTGGTGCAAAGTTGATCACACCCTGTCGGGTAAACAGATAAGCAACCGAGCCATCAGTGCCAAGATTGCCGCCGTACTTATTAAAGGCGTGACGTACTTCCGCCACCGTTCGGTTCCGGTTATCAGTCATGGCCTCAACCAATATGGCCACGCCACCATTGGCATAGCCTTCGTATACCAGTTCTTCAACGTCATTACCCTCGCCGCCACCAGCACCACGCGCAATGGCGCGCTCAATGGTGTCCTTGGGCATGTTCGCACCTAAGGCTTTATCCACCGCTGCTCGCAGGCGTGGATTGTCATCGACGACGCCACCACCCAATCTTGCCGCTACCGTGATCTCACGAATCAGCTTCGTGTAGAGCTTGCCACGTTTTTTGTCTTGAGCGGCTTTGCGGTGTTTGATGTTGGCCCACTTACTGTGTCCTGCCATGTCTGTCTTCCAATCCTTCTTGTTCCAGGCCGCTCCTCAATCGGTCAGCGGCTACTCCGCCGTTTCAGAGCTGCCAGCATCTGCCGCGGGCACATTGACTGGCCCACGTAGACGTATATGTAAGTCTTTTAGTTGCTGATCTTCAACCTCTCCTGGCGCCGCCATCATGACGCAGGACGCACTTTGGGTCTTCGGGAACGCAATAACGTCGCGAATCGACTGAGTATTGGTCATGAGCATCACCAATCGATCCAGACCTAGGGCGATACCACCGTGTGGTGGGCAGCCATACTGCAACGCATCCAGCAGGAAGCTGAATTTCGATTGACCGGTTTCATCCATTCGCAACACGTCAAAGACGGCTTTCTGCATATCGTTGTCGTGAATCCGCAATGACCCACCACCCAGCTCGTAGCCATTTAGCACCACATCGTACGCCGCTGCCTGAGCATTCGCCGGATCAGCCAACAACTCTTCTGGCGAGCACGTTGGGCGCGTAAAAGGGTGATGCTCGGCACTAAAGGCACCGTCCCGATCCTGCGAAAACATTGGCCAATCCACAACCCAACACGGTCGATACTGACCTTCCAGCATGTTCAAATCGTTGCCCAGCTCTCCGCGCAGCGCGCCCATGGCATCATTAACCACCTTGGCACTGTCCGCGCCAAAGAACACAAGATCGCCGCTTTCAGCACCAACCCGTTCCAGCACAGCACTAACCACACCTTCCGGGATAAACTTCAGAATCGGTGACTGCAAACCCTCGGCCCCAGCAGCAAGATCATTGACCTTGATATAGGCCAGTCCTTTCGCTCCATAACGTCCGACAAAGCTTGTGTAATCGTCGATCACTTTACGAGACAGCGATGCCGCGCCGGGCGCTCGCAACGCGACGATACGCCCCTGAGGGTCGTTCGCGGGGCCATTGAATACCTTAAACTCAACTTCCGTGAACAGATCAGCCACATCGACCAGCCGCAGGGGGTTGCGCAAATCTGGGCGGTCGCTGCCGAAATCGCGCATCGATTCTGCCCAGGTCAGCACGGGGAAATCTGGCAGCTCCACGTTCAGTACTTGGGTAAACAACTTGCGCAGCATGCCTTCGGTCAGAGCCATAATATCGGCCTGACTGACAAAGGAAGCCTCGATATCGATCTGAGTAAATTCAGGCTGACGGTCGGCGCGCAAGTCCTCGTCCCGATAGCAACGGGCGATTTGGTAGTACTTGTCCATACCGGACATCATCAATAATTGCTTATAGACCTGTGGCGACTGCGGCAGCGCAAAGAACTCTCCCGGGTGGGTGCGACTGGGCACCAAGTAATCCCGAGCACCTTCCGGTGTTGCACGACTCAATGTAGGCGTTTCAACATCCCAGAAGCCTTTTTCTTCTAAAAAAGAACGCACCGCACTGGTAATGCGTGCCCGGGCCTGCATACGCTGCTGCATTTCAGGTCGCCTCAGATCCATGTAGCGGTAACGCAGCCGGACATCTTCACCCGCTTCGGAATGCGCATCGAGTTGAAACGGTGGTGTTTTCGCTGCGTTGAGAATCACCAGCTCTTTGCCCAACACCTCAATCTCGCCAGTAGGCATGTCAGCATTAACGGTTCCTTCGGGGCGTGGACGCACCTTTCCCTTGGCTTGAAGCACATATTCGTTACGAACAGAGTCCGCCAAGGCAAAGCTTTGTTCTTCATCAGGGTCGAACACCACCTGCAGTACGCCAGTGCGATCGCGGATATCGAGAAAGATCACGCCACCATGGTCTCGGCGGCGGTGCACCCAGCCATAAATTTCTACTTCTTGGCCAGATTCTGTGGCTCTTAGGTCACCGCAATA
>JAACDS010000184.1 GCA_009936895.1 Pseudomonadota bacterium | reverse complement strand
CACCTTCCAAGACCCGCCACTGAATTTGCACTGGGCGGAGAAGACCATCATCGTGGTCCATGACCCATTAGAGTTTGAAGGCCATCTGGCCGATCAGGACCTGGCACTGCACGGGCATACGCATCGCTACCGACTCGAACAAAGTGGCGCTCAGACGATTTTCAATCCGGGGGAATGTGCCGGCATGATGGCCGGCAGAAATGCAGTTGGCGTCGTCGATCTCAGCACCATGGAATGCCAGGTGCTGAATTTCTAGCCGATCCTAGGCATCACGCAGACCGTCCAAAATAGATCCAATACGCTTTGCGTTTAAGCCCAGATCTGACTGTCCGACTCGAGACACACTGCGCACGTCCACAATGCTACCTCCGCCGTTCTCCGCCGCGCGAACACGAACCACCACATCATCCTTGAAGCCAAACCAAAACGTGGTATCCGTTGCTTCCACAATACCTTTCTCTACGGATACGTTGATCACTTCCAGGCCCAGATCCTCAATAACCACCGTCGCTGAATTCAGCATAATTGCTGGACTGATCGGAGAGTTCAGAGTCGTCACCCAGGGATACGCCGCCTGCTGTTGCTCGGCCAAAACGGACGCATCATAAAACAACGGGTTTGCGCCCGCCGCCTCGCGTATCGCAACAAGAGCATCGAAACTTGGCGGATCCAGCGTATCGGTTGATATGTTGTGAATCCTTGGCACCGAAGAGATTGCGTTCATCTGCACGCCAAACTGGCCCAAGAGCACTACGCAAATCAGCAAACCGATGAGAATATTTGAGCGTTCACTTTGAAGGCCTTTGCGCAAGCAAACCACATAACCAATCACGCCCAAGAAGAAGACTGCCACCGCAAGCACCACGCCGCCGCTGGCAATCGTAAAACCGCCGGTATAGCCCCACATGCCTAGGCGAGTACCGAAACCGGCCATCACCATCAGTACTGCGCTGATGACCGCGCCGATCAAGAGGGCTTGCGTCCACCAGCGGGGTTTCTCGATTTCATTTTCCATTGCTTTACTCGCTATCAGTCCAGGGGATCCGTGGAACGCTAAACTAACCGATCGTGGCGCCACCATCGACCACAAAATTCTGTCCTGTCGTAAAAGATCCTGCCGCGGACGCCAAATAGACTGCTGCGCCTGCAATTTCCCTAGGCTCGCCAATACGCTTCAGCGGATCACCTGCCGTTCGCTCCTTGAGAACATCCGGATTTTCCCAAAGCGCCCGGGCAAAATCTGTACGCACCAAGCCCGGCGAAATGGCATTCACGCGAACATTGTGTTGGCCGTTTTCAACCGCCAAGTTTCGTACCAGCTGCAGATCAGCGGCCTTAGAAATACAGTAGGCGCCGAGAACCGGGCTGCCGCGCAATCCACCAATACTGGAAACGATAATGATTGACCCATCTTTGCGCTCAATCATTTCCGGCAACACCATGTTGACCAACCAATGATTCGACTTGATGTTAATACCTAAAATTTTGTCCATGGCATCATCCGGCAACTCCTGCATAGATCCGTAGAATGGATTTACCGCCGCGTTGCACACCAAAATATCAATCTGCCCAAGGCGCGCGCGAGTTTCGTCTACCAGATGCTGGAGTGCCTCGCGCTGTCCCACATGAGCAGGAATGACGATGGCTTCGCCGGATGCGTTATCCGCCGCTTTCGCTTCAGCGTTAATGGCATCGGCAACTTCTTGGCATGCATCCGCTTTGCGACTGCTGATCACAACTTTGGCGCCCTGACGTGCCATTTCTTCCGCGATAGCGCGCCCTATTCCCTTACTGGAACCCGTAATCAGTGCGACCTTATTCGTTAGATCAAATAAATTGCTCGACATAAATGCTCTCTCCCTCTGTAAACGTTGGCATCAACGCAGCGGATGCCCCTACGACGCTGAATTTACCCTGCTTTACCGGTATAGTCGCGCCCGTCGAAGCATCGATCGCTTCCCAACCCCACAGATAACATTGTTCAGGAAAATTCGTGACTGCAACATCCATGGAGGAGCTTGTCTCCTTAGCAAAACGTCGAGGCTTCATTTTTCAATCCAGCGACATCTACGGCGGCCTGCAAGGGGTCTACGACTACGGCCCTCTGGGTGTGGAACTGAAGAACAATCTTAAAGCCGCCTGGTGGCGTGCCATGGTCTATGAAAGAGACGACATCGAGGGATTGGATGCCGCTATTCTGACCAACCCGATGACGCTGCGTCATTCCGGTCACGAAGCGACGTTTACGGATCCGATGGTGGATTGCCGAGCCTGCAAAAGCAGGTGGCGAGCCGATCATCTGGACGGCGATGCCTGCCCGGGCTGCGGATCCACAGATCTCACGGAACCCAGACCGTTTAACTTGATGTTCAAAACTCAGGTGGGGCCCGTGCAAGACGGCGACAATTTTGCCTATCTGCGGCCGGAGACGGCACAAGCCATATTTACGAACTTTAAGAATGTCGTGGATTCAACTTCGCCGAAACTGCCCTTTGGCATCGCCCAGATCGGCAAGGCGTTCCGCAATGAAATTACGCCCCGCAACTTTATTTTTCGGGTGCGCGAGTTCGAGCAAATGGAGCTGGAATTTTTTGTCAAAGCCGGTGAAGACGAAGACTGGCACAGCGCGTGGGTGGAAATGCGTTTGGACTGGTGGGAACAACAGGGTGTTGGGCGTTCCCAGCTAGAGCTTTACCACGTACCCGCCGATGAATTGGCTCACTACAGTAAAGCCACGGTCGACGTGATGTATCGTTTCCCGCACGGGCTCGAAGAACTGGAAGGCATTGCCAACCGCACGGATTTCGACCTTGGGTCTCATACCAAGAATCAGGGCGATTTCGACCTAACGGCCGCGGTAGAACCCAACAAAGATTCCAATGCCAAACTGGCGCTGCAGGATCTGGAAGCCAAGAAATGGCATGTGCCCTTTGTCATCGAGCCGTCTGCCGGCGTTGATCGGGGCGTACTGGCCATCATGAACGAAGCCTACACCATCGAAACGTTGGAAAACGGTAGCGAACGCACCGTGATGGCCTTCAAGCCACACTTGGCTCCCATTAAGGTTGCGATTTTACCTCTCAAGCGAAATCACGAAGGTATCGTCAATAAAGCCAAGGCCATTAAGAACGATCTGATGCGCTTAGGCATTGGTCGCATCTTTTACGAAGACACCGGCAACATTGGCAAGGGGTATCGCCGTCACGATGAAGTCGGGACGCCACTGTGCGTTACCGTCGATTTTCAAACCATCGAAGAAGACGACACCGTTACCGTGCGCAATCGCGACACCATGGCCCAAGAACGCGTGGCCATAGCCGATCTACCAAATTATGTGATAAACAACATGCGCGGCTAAATAGCATAAGGCTCCAACCATGCAGCAAGACAAGCGATCCAATCCATACGTTACCGGCACTCTTATCGCTGCACTGGGAGCGGCCATGCTTTGGCCCGGCCTGCAGCTGCTGCTCGTCGGCGGCACCGCCTACTACCTAGTAGCCGGCGTCCTGATGCTTGCCAGTGGCGTAGACCTGATTCGCGGCGCAACACGAGGCTTCTACACATTTGCCGTGCTGCTGTTGCTCACCTTAATTTGGGCAGTCAGCGAAGCTGGCAGCGATTTTTGGTCCGTAGGCTCGCGCATCTGGATCGTTGGCTTACTGTCCCTTTGGCTGTGTACCCCTTGGATTCGACGCAAGCTTTGGGGTGACGAAGCACCCGCGTTGTTGAGCATGCGCACCGTTCAAGTCGCAGCGGTCGCATCGGCAACGGTCCTGCTGTCAATGATCGTCGACCTCAACAGCAGCGATGTGACGCCATTGCCGGACAGAAACATAGCCTCACCACAAAACGGTGACCAGTGGGACGCCTACGGCGGCAACAAAGCAGGCACTCGATACGCGCCGCTGAATCAGATCAATCGCGACAACGTGCACAAGCTTGCCCGCGTGTGGGAAGCTGAAACCGGCATGGTGGGTCGTCTCAGCGCCACCCCATTGCAAATTGGCGATGGCATCTATTTGTGCACCGCACAAAACATCATGCTGGCCTTAGATGCAGATACCGGCGCCGAACGCTGGCGCTTCGACCCCGAAAACGACACACCGCCCTACGGCATTATCGGAAATTGCCGAGGCGTCACTTACGTTAAGTTACCCGACGCCCAACCCGATGAGATCTGTGCTGAGCGCATCGTTACGGCGACGACCGATGCCCGCATGATCGCCGTGGACAAGACCACAGGCCAACCGTGCCCGGATTTCGGCGACGAAGGCCAAATCTCGTTGCTGGCGGGCATGGGCGAGGTGAAACCCTATTTCTACTTCGTCACGTCGCCACCCACGCTTGCCAGCGGCGTGCTCGTCGTTGGCGGCTGGGTTGCGGATAACCAAGAGACTAACGAACCATCCGGCGTCGTCCGGGCATACGACCCCCGCACGGGAGAACTTGCTTGGGCTTGGGATATGGGACGCGAGGGCAATACGACGCTGCCACCCCAAGGCGAGACCTACACCCGCGGAACACCCAATGTCTGGAGTCTAACATCGGCAGACGATGAGCTAGGGTTGGTCTATGTGCCGACGGGGAACGCGACACCCGATTACTTCGGCGGCCATCGGACAGAAGTGATGGATAAGTACGCCAGCTCCATCGTCGCCATCGATGCGAAAACCGGACTGACCCGCTGGCACTTTCAAACCACCCATCACGACATTTGGGACTACGACGTACCCTCCCAGCCCACGCTGGTTGACCTCACCATTAATGGCGAACGACGCAAGACCGTTATCGTGCCCACCAAGCGCGGCGAGCTGTTCGTCCTTGACCGAGAGACCGGTGAACCAATTACCGACGTTACCGAACGACCGGTTCCACAAACAGATATACCTAACGAACGCACCAGCGCAACTCAGCCTTTCTCGACCGGCATGCCGTCTTTTGCCTATCCAGAGATTCGTGACGAAGACACCATCGGCATTACACCCTTCGATCAGATGGCCTGCCGTCAAACACTGCGAGAGCTGCGCTATGAGGGCCCTATGACGCCACCATCAGTCCAGGGCACGCTGCTTTACCCCGGTCCCGCCGGCGGTATGAACTGGGGGTCCGTCGCCGTGGACGAACAGCGCCAGCTTATGGTGGTAAACAATATGCACCTACCCTGGCAGGTTCATATGATTGCTCGTGAAGACGATGCGCGCCGCAGCGAGGCCGACGGCTTCGCCAGAGGCTATGGTATCGGTGGCCCGCAGCGGGGCACGCCTTTTGCTGCCAAGGTCGAACTGTTCAGTTCACCGCTGTCGATTCCCTGTCTGAAGCCACCTTATGGGGAAATTGCGGTCGTCGATATGACCACCCAAGAAATCGTCTGGCGCAGGGGCTTTGGCGCGCTGGATTTGGGACTGCCCTACTCCGCAGGCTCCTTCGTCAGCGCCGGCGGCCTGATTTTTAACGCTGGTGTTATGGACGGCAAGCTGCGAGCAATTGACGTTGAAAACGGTGAACTACTCTGGTCTTCGGATCTCGAGAGAAGCTCAGGTGGTACACCCATGAGTTACATCAGTTCCGCTTCAGGAAAGCAATACATTTTGGTGCTGGAACCCGCTGGAGGTGGAAGACCCGATCGTGAGGAAAGCCATAGCGCAGACTCAGCCGCGGAAACGGCAACCGCGGCCGGTGGTAAAGTCATTGCGTACGCGCTCGGCGACTGAGGCTCTCCAAACGGATTTCTTCAGCAGCAAACGCCACATGCACACGCTCTGAACTTTCCACGACCTCATCTACGCCACTCAGACCATGCCCTTGGTAGCGAGGGTGAGATCCGAGCCTAATCCCGCTAAATCGGATTTACTGATGAGAATCATGTCGGCAAATTCCACCTGATCCACCATTAGATCAGCAACACGCCGCTCATCGTCTTCTCCCAGCGATTCTCCGGATTCACGTAGGGATTTGGTGTGATCGTAATCCTTAAGAAAGTTGACGGCATCGACCACGGTAACCATGGTGTCAAACTCGGCCACATCGGAGGGCGAGATCCCGTTCTGATTTGCAAATGTAGAGGCCTCTGCAGCGGGCAGGGGCTCGGAAATGCCTGCCGACTCGATGACGAAACAATCAAATCTCCCTTGTTGAGCCAAATGGGCCACCTGCTCCAATAGGTCTTCTCTGAGCGTGCTCCAGATGCAGCCGTTGCTCATTTAAACCAGTTTCTCTTGGCTGTGATTGAGAGATACCTGACTTTGGACGCAGCTTTAAAACCTGTTGCAAGCTACTCTCTCTTCCTGAAAGCTGAAGTCCCCAATAACAAAAAAGGAAAAAGGGTATGCGTTATTTCAATAATCTGGTGACAAGTCTCGTCATTTTATTTTCTGCAGGTTCGGCGGTTGCCGACGATCACCTTCAGGTGCCCGAGTATGGCGGAGTGGAGACCTTTGCTTGCAGCTTCAATGAAGGCAAGGATATGGACGACCTTCTTAAAGTGACAAAAAAATGGGACAAGTGGTTCGATAAAAATTCCACCGTTGGGTATACCGGCTTGGTGCTTACCCCCTACTACTACGACGCGCTTGAGGCTGATGTCTATTGGGTTGGATTCTCATCGAGCCTAGAAGATCAGGCAGTGGCCCAAACTGAGTTCCTCGCTACGGATCTTTCCGCAGATTTCTACGATGTTTATACCTGCGAGTCCCATGCCCAGCTTGCTTGGGTCAGGATCCGTGATGAAGTAGGCCCGTCTGCAGATGGCGTCGTGGACTTCTCAGCTTGCGCAATGCTTCCGGGCACTACCCAACAGGCCCTTTCGACGGCAGATGAGAAAATGAACGCCTTCTTGACAGAGATAGGCAGTACGGCTCGCATCTATCGTTGGTACCCCATGCAGGGCGGTGAAGCCAACGGCGCAGATTTCTATCAAGCTGGCTGGTCATCTTCTTTGCAGGAAAAAGGAGCTAACGCTGACAAATTTGTTAGAGCGGGTGGGCCCTTGGTGCAAACATCGCTCTACGGTGAATTGCTCAGCTGCAACAACGGACCTAGTGCCACCTACCTTGAGGTTGGTGGCGGCAACGTCGAATAGGGTTTTCTCGCATGGCCATAGGGCGGAAGCGGGCTTGCTATAGTAGCAATGCCTCCCCCAGCATTTCAGATTGAGGCCAATGAGAATTGCATTGTAGTGTGCGTTAGGTCGCTACCAACCTTACTGCCGTTGGTAGCGGTCTAACGCTGAGAGTTCAAAGAGTGACCCGCAGAGCTCTTGACCAGTATCCGCAAGGTCGCACCACCTCTCCCGTTACCGGCAGCACAGGCGTGCGCCTGAACGTCGGTAGAAGAAAAGCTATTGCAGGCCTTGCAGACCCTTAGATGGCTCACTCTTTCTCTTATTAGAAATCGCCAGCCACAGTGTTGATAACCTGTCTTGTTACAGAACGAAGGTCGCCTACCTCAGAGTAGAATTTTGGCACAGCCTTTGTGGGCTGCGAGCTTCCGCTCAGTAACTCCGCTATGTTTGGAGCGCCCGCAAAAGAAATGTGCGTAACTTCTTGGTCTGAGCCGCCTACTACTCGCCAAAGACCATAAGCTCCGGCGAGATCACCGTTTTTAATCTGCTCTTTCATGAATTTTTCGAAAGCCTTGGCATATGTCGCTTCATCCTCAACCCGCATCTGCCAGACAGTGTAAGAACCGTCCTTTGACGTATCGCCGCCGGCAACTACAGGACGAACGACGTACTGGCTGTGAGGCGTCGAGTTTTGCGCGCTGAACGCCATAAGCTCCTGCCACGGGGCGCATTGGGCGAATGCACCGAACGTTGCTGCCATATCACCAGCAGAAGCAAACGTCATTAGAACACTGTGGGTATTCGTTTCAGTTCCATTCCAATTGTCCGCCATGAGTCGGATGTTGACTGGCGCATTCTTTCTGCAGTCGCTCTGCGCGAATGTTGTTAACGCACCGACGACTCCCGCAGGGTTTTGTGTTGAGAACGACACGATCGTCGTCACAGCATCTTGTGGCGATAGGTGGTCATCTGCTTTGGCATGGATGGCGGTGAGTGCTGTCATTACGAGTACACAGGCAAGGCTGAGTTTTTTAATCATTTTT
>JAACDS010000183.1 GCA_009936895.1 Pseudomonadota bacterium | reverse complement strand
TTGGGTCGATGACGTTGATCAAAAAGACGCATCGGTATTACGACGAAGATAAAGGGTTGCGTGTCGTTGAATCACACGGGACCGAAGAGATAGGCACCGCGAACCAAGGTAGAGAGACATAGCAGAATGAAAAACCAGCTTTGCAGAATGAAAAACCAGCTTTGCAGAATAAAACGTCAGCTTTGGCGCACGATGGTTGGAATGACTTCACTACTTTTGACCGGTGTCGCCGCCGCCGATGAGCTGAACCTCCGTGTTGGGGTGACAGACATCAGCCGTCAAGTATACGACCTGCACATGACCATCTTCTTAATCTGTGTTGCAATTGGCGTGCTGGTTTTCGGCGTATTGTTCTGGTCGGTTTTCAATCATCGCAAATCCAAGGGTGTTGAGGCAGCAACCTTTCACGAAAGCACCAAGCTCGAGCTGGCTTGGACAATTGTCCCAACGCTGATTTTGATCGTGATGGCGGTTCCTGCGACTCAGGTCTTGGTCGCGATGTACGATACCGGCGGTGAGGATATGTCCATCGAGGTACGCGGTTATCAGTGGAAGTGGCAGTACAAATATCTGGATGACGACTACAACAACACGTTGTCGTTTTTCTCCGTTATGTCGACGCCTCGAGACGAGATCTACAACCAATCCGTAAAGGGCGACAATTATTTGCTGCAGGTGGACGAGCATCTGCGTATCCCGACCAATCGCAAAGTGCGTTTCTTGATCACTGCGGAAGATGTGATTCACGCATGGTGGGTGCCAGATTTTGGCATCAAGCGAGACGCAGTACCGGGCATGCTGAATGAGCTTTGGACAGTGGTAGAAGAGCCCGGCATATATCGAGGTCAGTGCACGGAATTGTGCGGCAAGGATCACGGCTTTATGCCCATCGTTGTCGAAGTGCTGCCTGAGGCAGAATTCGATGCCTGGTATGCCTCAAAAGTATCATCAGAATTGGTTCGCCAGGGAAGCTTTGGCGAGACGCTGAGCCACGAAGAGCTCATGGCGCAGGGCGAGACGGTGTACAGCACATACTGTGCTTCCTGCCATCTGGCAAACGGCGAAGGTGTTGCGCCGGTTTTCCCTGCAATTGCGGGATCTGCCGTGGCCATGGGTCCTCGTGATGATCACTTGAATCTCGTCATCAACGGCGTGGCCGGTACAGCAATGCAGGCCTTCGGTCGGCAGCTCGATCCCGCCCAGCTCGCATCCGTGGTTCACTATCAGCGACACGCGTTTGGCAATGACGCCGGCGATATGTCGCAACCACAAGATGTCATCAATTTATCTAACGGTCAGTAAGGAATAGTCATGAGCGAAGTTATTCACGCAGATCATCACGACGACCACGCCCACGGACCTGCCAAGGGTCTGAAGCGCTGGCTGTTTACCACCAATCATAAAGACATTGGCACGCTGTATCTCTGGTTCAGTTTTGCGATGTTCTTGGTTGGCGGGGTTTTAGCCCTGGTTATCCGAGCGGAATTGTTCCAGCCGGGTTTGCAGTTTGTGCAGCCAGAGTTTTTCAACCAGATGACAACCAATCACGGCTTGATCATGGTCTTCGGGGCCATCATGCCGGCCTTCGTAGGCTTGGCTAACTGGTTGATTCCGATGCAGGTCGGCGCACCAGACATGGCTCTGCCACGCATGAACAACCTGTCCTTTTGGATTCTGCCCTTTGCCTTCGGCATGATGATTTCAACTCTGTTCATGGAAGGTGGTGGTCCAAACTTCGGTTGGACGTTCTACGCACCGCTGTCTACCACCTACGCGCCGCCTTCGGTGACGTACTTTATTTTCGCCGTTCACTTGATGGGCGCTTCATCCATCATGGGCAGCATCAACATCATCGCGACCATCTTGAACATGCGTGCGCCCGGCATGACCCTGATGAAAATGCCGATGTTCGTCTGGACGTGGTTGATTACCGCTTACCTGCTGATTGCAGTAATGCCTGTGCTCGCCGGTGCGGTGACGATGATGTTGTTCGATATACACTTTGATACGAGCTTCTTTAATGCCGCCGGTGGTGGTGACCCAGTTATGTTCCAACACATCTTCTGGTTCTTCGGGCATCCGGAGGTCTACATCATGATCTTGCCGGCCTTTGGCATCGTCTCGCACATCATTCCAGCCTTCGCTCGAAAACGGTTGTTTGGCTACACCTCAATGGTTTACGCCGTCGCATCCATCGCATTTCTGTCGTTCATCGTATGGGCGCACCACATGTTTACGGTGGGTATGCCATTGGCAGGCCAGTTGTTCTTCATGTACAGCACGATGCTGATCGCGGTCCCGACAGGCGTGAAAGTGTTTAACTGGATTGCGACCATGTGGCGCGGATCCATGACCTTTGAAACTCCCATGCTGTTTGCCATTGCTTTCGTCGTTCTCTTTACGATGGGCGGCTTCTCTGGGCTGATGTTGGCCATTACTCCGGTGGATTATCAGTACCACGACACGTATTTCGTGGTTGCCCACTTCCACTACGTTTTGGTTCCTGGCGCACTGTTTTCTATCATCGCTGCGGTTTACTTCTGGTTCCCGAAGTGGACCGGAAAGATGTACGACGAAACGTTGGGTAAAATCCACTTCTGGTTGTCCTTCGTTGGTGTGAACGTCACCTTCTTCCCCCAGCACTTCTCCGGACTCGCGGGTATGCCACGCCGTATCCCCGACTATCCTCTGCAGTTCGCTGATTTCAATATGATTTCAAGCGTTGGCGCGTTTATCTTTGGGTTGTCTCAAGTGTTTTTCCTTTACGTGATCATCAAGTCGATTCGTTCGGGTCAGCCAGCAGCCGATCGTTCTTGGGAAGGGGCCAAGGGTCTGGAGTGGACATTGCCATCGCCTGCGCCGTATCACTCGTTCACTCACCCGCCGGTAGTGAAAGACGAAGAGGTGCTCGGTTAAAGCCCAAGAGTCATGACGGAACAAACTCAACAAGCGGAAATTAAAAGGACAGTGAAAAAGCTGTCCTTGATCGTGCTGGGCATGTGCGGCTTCGCGTTCGCACTGGTTCCGCTGTATGACCTGTTTTGCGAAGTGACGGGGCTGAACGGTAAAACCGGCGGCCCCTACGTATTTGATGAGGCCAGTTCCGAGCCCGATCGGTCCAGGCTAATCAAGGTCAATTTTCTGACGAATACGAACGAAGGAATGCCATGGAAGTTTTGGTCTGGCCAGGGTGCGGTGAGGGTCCACCCCGGTGAAGCGAAAACCGTCAGTTTTTATGTAAAGAACACGACGAACAGACCCATGGTTGCCCAAGCGATACCGTCGCTTGTGCCAATTTCTGCCACCGAGTTTTTTCACAAGACAGAATGCTTTTGCTTTGAACAGCAACTTTTGCAGCCTGGCGAGGAAGTGGAAATGCCGATGCGTTTTATTGTGGGAAGGGAATTGCCGAAAAATGTTGGCTCAATTAATTTGAGTTACGCGCTTTTTGACATTACCGACCGCGTGGATATGTCGGCCATCCAAGGGAATGGCCTGCAAGATCAACTGCCGGCGGCCGGCGGTTAATAACAGTTCTTTAGTGGAGGAATCTCATGGCTAATTCGGCAGAAGTCGACAAGTCGATCTATTACGTACCAGACTCTGGATGGTATCCGGTGTTTTTGGCCTTTGGACTGATGCTCACGGTCACCGGACTTGCAGGATGGCTGAATGATGTCAGTGCGGGCGGTACAGGTGACGCAACGCAATCTACGGTTGGATTTGCGATCGTCGCCTTGGTGCTATACAGCTGGTTCGCGAAGGTTGTGGAAGAAAATACCGCCGGCCTCAATAACGAATCGCTCAAGCGCAGCTACGTCTGGGGTATGGGATGGTTCATCTTCTCTGAGGTCATGTTCTTCGCCGCTTTTTTCGGGGCATTGTTTTACGTCCGATCCTTCGTTGTGCCTTGGCTGGGCGGCGAAGGGGATAAGGGCATCACGAACTACCTTTGGCCTGCGTTTGAGTCAACCTGGCCGGTTGTGCAAAACCCTAATCCCGAGCTCTTTGTGAATCCGGGTCAAAGCATGCAGGCTCCAGGAGTCACCGACGTCAGCGCTTGGGGTGCCTATTTGCCGTTCTACAACACAGTGATTTTGTTGACCTCTAGCGTCACCGTGCACTTTGCTCACGATGCAATTAAAGCGCAGAACCGCAAAAAGCTCATCGGTTGGTTAGGTCTGACGGTTTTGCTTGGTGCGATCTTCTTGGTCCTTCAAGTAGCTGAGTATGTTCACGCCTATAACGATCTGGGGTTGACGCTGGGCAGCGGAATCTACGGTTCAACATTCTTTATTTTGACGGGCTTTCACGGATTTCATGTGACCCTGGGTACGTTCATGTTGCTCATCCAGCTGTTCCGAGCCATGAAGGGACACTTCTCTGAAAACGATTGTTTTGGATTTGAAGCGTCCAGTTGGTACTGGCACTTTGTTGACGTGGTGTGGGTCGGTTTGTTTATCTTCGTCTATGTCGTTTAGGCGCCCAAAGCGCACATGAAAAAAGGGGCTTTGGCCCCTTTTTTTTGCGTTGACTTTAATCCGTTGGCGGAGCTTGCGGAACAGCTTGTGTCGCACCATGCCATGGTGCATTCAGGCCCATTCTCAGTTCACCGGTGTAGAATCCGTACCCGATGGCCATAACCAATAAGGTAGCAAAAGTGATTCTTACCCCCAAAGCATACCAAAGCCGGCGGCTTTCCGGCTTTCCGGTGTCTTTGAACAAGAATACCAAGCCACTCATCAAGCTGAGTATGACGCAGATCAATAATAGGACGATGACGACTTTGAGCAACGGGCTCTACTCCATTTCTGTTCACGATCAGTATATCAGCGCCCTGTGATCATCAAGTGAGAACGAAGTTCACCCCAGGTTGGAGAATGACCGGATTTTTTCTGGTGATGATGCCGCTATTGATCGCATTGGGTCACTGGCAGGTGCAGCGTGGTGACTATAAGCGACTGCTTGAGAACCAATACTTGGCCAAACTGACCGAGTTGCCTCAGACACCAAACTCAGAGACGCTGTCTCAGCCCTTTCAAGCTTTGCGCTTGGCTGGCCGATACCATCCCGAGACGTTTATGGTGGATAATCAGGTCTCTGAGGGCGAAACCGGCTATTGGGTCTATCAGGTGTTCGAAGACGACTGTGTTGGCCGCGTTCTGATTAACCGCGGGTTCGTGGCGTCCAGCGATCGGCAGAGGTTGCCAGACGTGAGCACACCGGTAGGAGAGC
>JAACDS010000182.1 GCA_009936895.1 Pseudomonadota bacterium | reverse complement strand
ATCTCTAACTTCGGTTTGGACGCGATTTTGTACTTGATTGGTTTCAGTGATTTAGATGTTGAGCAAGCGCTGACAAGCGACCTTTAGCCAATGTCGACAAGCTGCAGGCCGTCGGGCTGCAGTGGGGTTTTGGATGCCTTGCCCGGAACTTCTCGCACCAAACGCGGCAGCAGATAGCCCGGTAATATTGCCCGCATGTCTTCGTGCAGCGTCATGGCCCGCGGCTCGGCTACAGCAAAATGCGCGGTGCCGCTAACCGCATCCGGCATGTGCAGGTAGTAGGGCAAGACCCCTTGTTCAAAGAGTGATTGTGACAGTTGGCACAGCAGGCCGGCGTCATCGTTTATGCCGGCTAACAGTACGCTTTGATTCAGCACGTGCGCGCCTGAGTCTCGCAGACACGCCAGGGCACGCTTGGTCTGGGCATCAAGTTCTTGAGGGTGATTGCAGTGCACAACCATGACGACCGGACAGCGACTGGTCTGAATCGTTTCCACCAAGCTCGGGGTGACGCGCTGGGGCAGTACGATGGGCAGCCGACTGTGCACTCGAATACGCTTCACATGTTCGATGGCGTTTATCTGGTCGATCAGCATGGTGAAGGCCAGATCGCCCAGCAGCAGTGGATCACCGCCAGACAGAATGACCTCGGAAATGCTCGTGTCCGAGCGAATCAAATCCAGTGCTTGGCTGTGGCCCCTGGGTTTGTGATCTTGGTATGGGAAGTGGCGGCGAAAACAATAGCGACAGTTAACTGCACAGCCAGGGGTGGTAATCATCAATACCCGCCCCAGGTATTTTTGTATCAAGGCCGGCGCTCGCTGAAAGCTCAAGGCTGAGTCGTCCTCGCCCAGCGGATCTTTAACAAAGCCCGGGACGCGTTCGCGTTCTTGCAGGCTTGGCAACACCTGCCGCAACAGCGGGTCTGCGGGATCGCCGGGCTTCATGCGCGCGGCAAAGGGTTCCGGAACCAAGAGCGCAAAGTCGGGCTCGGAATCCAAATTGAACGCGCTCGCTGGTATTCCGAGATACGCCAGCAGGGCATCGGGTTGCCGAAAAGCGTTGCGGAGCACCTTTTGCCACTCGTCGGGCTGCCACGGCGTTCGGTTCGGGGTTATCATGACGACTTACCAACGGATGAATGCAAAATTATGGCTACCTATTCTACCAATGAATTTCGTTCCGGCATGAAAGTGATGCTGGACGGCGATCCCTGCAACATTTTGGAAAACGAGTTTGTGAAGCCAGGAAAGGGTCAAGCCTTCAACCGAGTGAAAATGCGAAACCTCATGAACGGTCGTGTCTGGGAACGCACGTTCAAGTCGGGCGAAAGCATTGAAGCGGCAGACGTGATCGATTCGGACATGGAGTACTTGTACAACGATGGTGAATTTTGGCATTTCATGAAGACGGATGACAGCTACGAGCAGGTTGCCGCCGGGGCAGCGGCGGTCGCCGAGTGCCAAAACTGGCTAAAAGAGCAGGACGTGTATCAAGTAACGCTGTGGAACGATGATCCGATCGCGGTGACGCCGCCGAATTTTGTCGAGCTCGAAGTCACGGATACCGATCCGGGGTTGAAGGGCGATACGGCCAATGGAGGCACCAAACCCGCGACACTGTCAACCGGAGCGACCATCAAAGGCGTGCCACTGTTCATCAATATTGGCGACGTGCTCAAGGTCGATACTCGCACCGGTGAATACGTCTCTCGAGCGAAAACCTGAGCCGCTCGCCGAACTCTGCTGCCAAAACCCAGTGAGCGATTGGCGGCCGTCAGCCTCCGTGGCGCAGCTTCAGCAGCGCGCGCAGCTGCTGGGTGTGGCTCGCGCATTTTTTGCTGAGCGCAGTGTGTTCGAAGTTCAAACCCCAGTGCTGGCCGAGCACACGGTGACAGAACCCGATGTACAAAGCATTGAAGTGCCGGGCTTTGGATACCTGCAGACGTCGCCTGAATATCAGATCAAACGCCTATTAGCAGCGGGTGCACCGAGCTGTTATCAGTTAGGTCCCGCGTTTCGCTTCGGCGAGCAGGGCAGGCTGCACAATCCCGAGTTCACCATGCTCGAATGGTATCGTTTGGATTTCGACCATCTGCAGCTGATGCATGAGGTCGCAGAGCTGGTGGATCGATTGTTAGGCGCGAAACCCTATCAACATGTAAGCCATATCGATCTAGTGGGGCCTGCAGCCGGTCGGCCTCGGGATGAGCTTGATCTCGCCTTTGCCGAGGCCTGCGAGCGTTTGTCGCCAGGCCGATTTTTTATTACGGACTATCCCGCCGATCAGGCAGCGCTGGCTCGGCTGAATGCCGATGGTGCGACGGCGGCTCGTTTCGAACTGGTGGTGGATGGTGTTGAGTTGGCCAATGGCTATTGGGAGTTGATGGATCCGGCGGAACATCGCGAACGCTTTGCCAGAGATAACGACAGCAGACGTCAGCGCGATCTGCCTGAGGTTGCTTCGGACAACGCCTTTCTCGAGGCGCTGGAGGCCGGCTTACCAAACTGCGCCGGTGTTGCCGTGGGCTTCGATCGATTGGTGATGCTGGCACTGGGTGCTGATGGTCTTGATCAGGTACTGACCTTTCGCGGCCAGTGAACCTTCCGAAAAACCTGCGCGAGCTGTCGCTCGCAAGCGCCTTGGATCATTGGGCGTTCACTTGGCCCATGTCCTCACCGAGGGTGACCGTGTTTCCCTCAGTAAACCGCTGCGCTAGCGCCACCGCGTCTTTTGCGAAGCAGCAAATCACCGTAGAGCCCAGTAAAAACCGACCAATCTCATCGCCCTGCCGAAAGTCCTGATCGTGTGTGCTCACAATCTCCTCTCGATAGGGCGACGCTGGCCCAGACCAAACCGTTTCAATCGATGCAACGATCAATGCACCGACCAGTACCAGCAGCATGGGGCCAAACTCGGTTTCAAAGCGGCAGACCAAACGTTCGTTGCGGCAGAACAATCCTGGGATGCCTGCCTCGGTTACGCCATTGACTGAGAACAGTGCGCCGGGGATGGCGCGGGTTTCGACCAGCTTTGCATCGCAGGGCAGGTGAATGCGGTGGTAGTTGCTCGGTGCCAAATAGACGGTGCAAAAATCGCCGTGATTCAAGCCCCGCCCTGTTTCTCCGGCCAAGGAATTCAGAGTGTACTGATGTCCCTTAGCCTGCATCAGCAGATCCTGTTGAATGCTGCCCTTTTGACTGACGGTTCCGTCGACCGGACAGGCCAGTCTGTTGGGTTGCTCAGGCATGGGCCGTGCGCCAGCGGCGAGGCTTCGGGTAAAGAAATCGTTGAAGCTTTGGTAGTCGTCCAGATGTTTGCGTTCGGCATCGGCGAGCGAAATGTCGTAGGCCCGCGCAAAGCTATGAATAAAAGTGCGTCTAATGAGGGGAATTTGGCTGCTGGCCAGCCAGCCGACTAGGCGGGAAAGGCCATGTTGGGGTAGAACTTTTTGCAGGCCAAGAAAGAACTGACTCATGAGTAATTGGCCTCGGAAGGATTTTCAATCGGTGTATGCGGGTCGTTGCCCCATTCCGCCCAAGACCCATGGAAGGCTTTGATGTTCAAACCCAGCAAACGGCCAACAAGATAGGACAAACCTGACCGGTGATGGCTTTGGCAGTGGGTGATGACCTGCGCCGCTTGCAGCAGGCCAAGTGAAGCGGCGATTTCATCGAGATTCTCCACCAATCGGAGCTGTCGGTTGCTGTCTTTGAGCAGTTCCCAGTCCAGGTTAACAGCTCCGGGAATATGGCCGCGCCGCGCCGAACCTGAGCGCAAGCCGGCATATTCTTCTGCAGAGCGCACATCCCAGACCAGAGAGCTCTCGTCATCAATAGACGCCATCACGTCCTCCATCTCTGCGATAGGCGAACGATCAATTATCAGCTGCAAGTCTTGGCTGGGTTGGGTTTCTGCCGCTTCCTGAGTCAGCGGCAGCCCGGCGGAATGCCAAGCATGCAGGCCGCCATCTAAATAAGCCCAATCGTGGTGGCCGATCACGTCCAGTGTCCAGCAAAGCCGACCAGCCCAGCCTCCGCCTTCGTCATCAAAGGCGATAACCCTCTGATCGGGCTGATAACCAATTCTGCTAAGAGTGGCCTCGATCTGGGAGAGGTCGGGTAACTTGCCCGTCGCCGGCGGAACGCCGCAAACCAACTCAGACGGTTCGATCAAAACGGCTCCTGGAATATGCGCCTGCTCGAAGAGTGCTCGAGAAGTGACCTGCACCAGCAGGGTGTTCGCCTCGGGTAAATCTGCAACGACGTCGGATTCAAGAACTTCTACCGGATGTTGGTGGTACACAAGGCGCTCCCCAGCTAAGGTTGTAAACAAAGCATAGCTGAAAGATTAGGGTCAGAGCACCGTGAATACGCAAACGGTCTCTTTCAAAAGGAGAAATGAGTGAGTTCCCATTTGGTTTGGATCGATTTGGAAATGACCGGGTTGGATCCATCGCATGACCGTATTATCGAGATGGCAACAATCGTTACCGACAGCGATTTGAACGTTGTCGCCGAAGGCCCGGTATTGGCCATCAGCCAGCCCCAATCTCTGCTCGATGGTATGGACGAGTGGAATCAAACCCACCACAGTGCGTCCGGGCTATTGGAGCGTATTGCGTTTGAGGGGGTCTCTGAAACCGAGGCCGAAGCGTTGACTTTGGCTTTTGTGGAAGGGCATGTGGAAGCCGGCGCAGCGCCTTTGTGTGGCAACACCATCTGGCAGGATCGACGTTTTTTGTCGCGCTACATGCCTTCTCTAGAGAGCTATCTTCACTACCGTATGGTCGATGTCAGCAGCATCAAAGAATTGGCAAAGCGTTGGCATCCAGACATAGCAGCAGGTGCGGTCAAAACCAATCAGCATACGGCGTTGGCGGACATTCGTGAGTCGATTGAAGAGCTGCGCTATTACAGAACCCATTTGTTCGTTCAGGGTGATGTGAGCTGATCCAGCGCCCATTGAATATGTTCGTCCACCATGTCGTTCACTTTCCCTAAAGCCTGTTCAAGGGCGTGCACCACCTCTTCACCACCTTCGCCATTACCCAGACCGATGGCTAAGTTACGCTGCCACTGGGGGTAGCCGATTCGCCGCATGGCAGAACCCTCGGTAAGCGCTAAAAACTCAAGCTCGGTCAACAGAAATAGATCGATCAAGCGTGGCTTATCGAGGCCGTGTCTGACCGCAAAATCCGCCTCCGCCGTGGCTGGTGCTTCTCGATTCCAAGGACAAAATAACTGGCAGTCATCGCAGCCGTAAATCCGGTTGCCAATGGCTTTGCGGAACTCCACCGGGATGGCCGAGCGATGTTCGATGGTGAGATAGGAAATACAGCGCCGAGCATCAAGCCGCCGAGGCGATAGGATGGCGTCGGTTGGACACACCGTCATACAGGCACTGCATTTTCCGCAGGCATCCTCCGCTACCGCATCGTCCACTGGCAGCGGTGCGTTGGTGTAAATTTCGCCCAGAAAAAACCAAGAGCCGGCTTCTTTGTCGAGTAACAGCGTGTGTTTGCCGATCCAGCCGAGCCCCGACTTTTCACCTAGCGCTTTTTCCAGCACCGGTGCCGAGTCGGTGAATGCCCGGAATGCGAAGGGCGGTTCCGAGGCGGCCAGCGTGATGTTGATCTGCTCAGCGAGTTTGGCCAATCGTCGGCGCAGAACCTTGTGGTAATCGCGACCCAAGGCGTAGCGAGAAATGTACGCCTGGTCGCTGTTTTCCAGCACCTCTACGGGCTGAGTGTCTGCCGGCAGATATTGCATGCGCGCGGTAATGATTCGACAGGTGTTTTGTTCCAGCAGCGCTGGACGAAGCCGCTTCTCCACGTGGCGCTTTAGATAGGACATTTCTCCCGCGAAGCCATCGGCCAGCCATGCCAGAACATGGGGTTCCTGATCGGACAGGTCCGTGTCCGTAACGGCTAACTTATCGAAGCCAAGGGCCGCTCCCTTCTTTAGGATGCGAGCCTTAACCTCCTGAGGGTCCCACCCAATGGGATCATCTGCTGAATCGTCGGAGATGTTAATAATGCACTCGTCATCCGGGGCTGGCATGTCAGTATACTGAATTCCAAGGCGCAACATTCGATCCCGGCCGAAGGCGGGTCCTAAGTCACACAGGACGAAGGAAGCTTGATGAACGATCTTAAACTTTACTCAGCGGCTGCTTGTCGCGACATAGACATTCGAGCGATGAAGTCGGTGGCTGACGGCGGCCTAGGCCTAAGTGGCCAGACGCTGATGGAGCGTGCGGCCCATTTTGCCTTGGAAAGTCTCATGTCGCTGCGTTCGGAGCTGACGTCGCTGACGATTCTGTGCGGCAAGGGAAACAACGCCGGTGACGGGTATTTGGTCGGGATGTTGGCACGGCAGCTGGGTATTGCCGTGCAGCTGATCGCCGTGGAGCCAAAGGCCCAACTCTCGGGTGACGCGTTGACTGCCTGTGAGCGCGCACTGGCGGCAGGGATTGAGCTTGAGGAGGCTACCTGCGCTATTCGT
>JAACDS010000181.1 GCA_009936895.1 Pseudomonadota bacterium | reverse complement strand
CGAGTCCCGTCCGCTCCGCCATTTCTTAGTTTCATATGCGAAGAGGCACGGAGCCTGCTACACCCGTTACGCAGACGATTTGACTTTATCATGGCTGGGCACTTCGATCTTCAGTGGATCTTGAGAAGTCCAAGGAAAATTATCGTCGCTATTTCTCGCCTGAAATTGGAGACGAAATTGAGAGTGGAGATCTCGTTATCGGGCAAGATGGCTCTCGCGTAACCGACGTGGCAGTGCTGTTTACTGATATTGCTGGTTTTACAAAACTCTCCGAAAAGATGGATCCACAAGATGTTTTAGATCTACTTAGCGAATATCAAACCCTGATGGTAGATGCGATCTTCCAGCATAAGGGCACAGTCGATAAATTTATTGGGGATGCTGTCATGGCTAACTTTGGCACCCCGAGATCGCACAGAAATGATGCCCAGAACGCATTTGATTGCGGCGTACTGATGAATCACAAGTTAGCAGAGTGGAATAAAACGCGGGTTGAGAAGGGGTTATCTGAAATACAGCATAGAATCGGCATCCATTATGGCAAGTGTGTTGTCGGTAATATGGGCAGTGAGCAGAGACTCGAGTTCGCCGTCATTGGTGACGCTGTGAATGTAGCGAGTCGCATCTGTGACGCATGCAAAAACTTTGATACGAACTTCTTAATCAGCGCAGGCGTTGCCAGTCGCATCACACATGACGTGCCATCGGAAGACGCGCCTAACGTTGGTATCCGAGGACGTGAGGGCAACATTGACTTAGTCAAAATCTACACCGAGCGGCTTGGCGCCTAGTCCCCTGGATGGTTAGTCAGTCGTTCGCTAAACCACCCTCTAACGTATCTGGCAGGTAACTACTGCTATCGGATCAATGCGATAGCCCCCTGGGGGGGGAATCACTAAATTATTAGGAGCGCCTTACAAAAGACATCGTGACTTCGCCTTTGCCTTTGACATGGGTGGGAGGCCGCTTTTCAAAGACTACCGAATCAATTGCTTCCAAAGCCAGGTAAGTAGCTTGGTCGACATTGATACACCCAGGTTCAGAGTGACTTTCCATGCGCGACGCCATGTTCACGGTGTCGCCAAACAGATCAAATAAATATTTTTTCTCTCCTACGACACCGCCAACGCAATCGCCCGTAGCTATTCCAATACGCATTTCCCATGCGGTACTAAATTTTTCATTGTGCTCTACCAGGTAGTCGAGCATTTCAAAAGCAATATCAACGAGGTTGTTGGCTGAATTGGTCTCTGAATGAGTAAGTCCACTGACACACATGTAGGCATCGCCGATAGTTTTGATCCGCTCCGAAATATGTTTATCAACAATCGCGTCAAACCTAGTAAAAATTACGTTTAGCTGAGAGATCAGTTCCGGCGCCGATAGTCTTTCAGACATTTGGGTGAAGCCCACGAAATCCGTGAACATTATTGACAAGTCTTCGAAATAGCGTGGCTCAGATGCGCCTCGTTCTTTTAGATCATTTATGACGTAAGCAGGCAAAATATTCTCTAGTAGGGCGTCAGACTTTCTTTTTTCTGAAGCTAACTCAGCTGTTCGCTCGTTTATTTTTGCCTCTAGGTTTGAAAGGTACGCTAGCAACCCGCCGAGAATCACGCCGGCGATACCAGCAAATACTAAAGCTCCCGTGGGTGCCAAAGAAAAGAACGAAAAGTAGGTCACTACGACACAAACTGCTACGAGAGCCGCATCTCTTATTACGTTTTGTTTCCACTCTATTTTGAAATTCTTAAGGGCACTGAATCCAAGCGTAAATAAGTAGACGACACCGAAAGGAAAGAGAATAGAGGCGGTTGTCTGTGGCAAGCCTTGAGTGTCCGCTTCTGCAGAGAGCATCCCGATGAATGACAGCATCGTAAATAGGCTATACATCAGGAGAAAATTGAGCAGGAGCTGATCCTTATGGATACGCAACTTTTTGTTTGGGGAGAGCACAAAGGTGGTTACCAAAATAATTAAAAGCATTCCTGCCGAATAAACTATGTTCTCGGTAAACACTTGAAATGAAATTTCATAGTTTTTAAGCGAGTCGGCCCAGCTATCTAGGCTCTGGGAAAACACTGCGGTTATGGTTAGGAAGTAAATTGGGTGGTGAAGAAGCGGGCCGAATGAGGCCAAGAGCTCGTTCGCTTAAGTCGACTGTGTAACCCGATTTTCTACAGAGGTTACAGTCTCTCCATTGAAGGCAATGATCCAAATAATCAAAGCAAAAACATACCCACACACTCCATACGCAATGATTGGGCCGATCAGCGATGGGTCGCCAGTCAACATAACCGCTCCAATACATATTAGTGCCACGAACAAGTGTGATATCGCAAGACCCCACAATAAACGGGCGTAGAGACTGGAATACTCACCAACTCGGGGACGAGAAATAGCCAAAATGACGGCAACCATCGTTGTACCCAAGAAACCCTGAAAGAATATGGCCGTTGAGAGAACGTCACCCCAGACGTTGATCATATACAGGTGAGCAACAGAGAGAATTACTAGTAAATGAATTGCTAAGCTCAATGCTCTTTGTCGATTAGCGGTTAAGAAAAGTACAGTGGAGTTCACAAGTAGACCCGAAAGGCATAGTTGGTAACACCCTATATCAAAACAATCACCAATACCTTCTCTCCAAACTACACTGGCAGGTATCTACTGCTATCGGATTAAGGCGATAGCCCCTCCGGGGGGGCTGAGTTAAGTGACTTATAGGGAAACGGGCAGGGGATTGCTCGTGTTCGGGATGCGAAACCGCACAAATCTTTGAAGATTAAAAACATCAATAAAATCAGATGGTTATAAATTTATCAATTTCTCAATGCCTTTGTAGTGTTGGGCAAAGTGTTGACCAATAATACAAATAAACCACTATCTATAATGATCAACGGATTCCGTCCGCTCCGCCATTTCTTAGTTTCATAAAGTCCCATAACGTCCAGATTCGAAATATATCATCGCAAAAACAATGACTTAACGTATCTTGAGGTCCAACGACATTTGCTGCCAGCCCGACGACTGTGGGGGCATTTCTGGGGGCATTTATCCGAACCCGTGTTGTTGGTGGGGGCATTTATGCTGACCGAAGTGAAGATTAAGCAAGCAAAGCCCGAGGCAAAACGTTACCGGCTGTATGATCAAGGCGGGCTGTATCTCGAGGTCAGCCCGAAAGGTCAAAAGTATTGGCGTTACAAGTTTCGGATAAACGTGGGTGGTGCGCGTAAGGAAAAACGCCTCGCCATTGGCGTCCATCCCGAGGTGAGTCTCAAGGCCGCGAGAGAAAGGCACCAAGCCGCCCGAAACCAGGTCGCTGAGGGACAGGATCCAACTCAATTGCGCCGGCTAGAGAAGGCTCAGAAAGCCCTCGCCATCGAGAAAAGTTTCGGGTCGATTAGCCAAGACTGGTTCACGACTCAGTCGCCTGGTTGGTCGGAGTCACATACAACCCGACAGACGCGTTTACTCTTCAAAGACCTCGCAGCGCTCCATGCCTCACCTATCCAGCAGATCATGGCCCCAGAACTTCTCAGGGTTCTGCGTGTTATCGAATCAAGGGGTGCTTTGGAAAGTGCGCGGCGAGCGAATCAGGTGGCCTCGCAGGTGTTTGACCACGCGATAGCGCTTGGACTGTGTGAGCATAACCCTGCGGGTGCCGTGAAGAGGGCGCTGAAGAGACCCATATCGAAGCATCACGCAGCTATTTTAGAGCCGGGCAAGCTAGCGACCGTTCTTCGTAACATAAACCACTATCGAGGATCCGAGGTGGTCAGAGTTGCGCTAAAGCTAACGCCTATGCTGTTAGCTCGTCCCGGCGAACTTCGGCACATGGAATGGGCTGAGCTTGATCTGGAGTCCGGCACGTGGCTTATTCCTGTATCGAAAATGAAGCGCAGAAAGGATCATATCGTGCCATTGGCGGAACAGGCTCTCGGCCTGATCTGTCGTCTACTCCCGCTGACAGGGCAGGTACGTGTTTCCCTCGTCTCGATCTGACGCTCGCCCAATGAGCGAGAACGCCGTGCTGTACGCACTGCGAGGGCTGGGTATCGAGAAAGATGAGGCGACGCCGCATGGCTTCAGGGCAACGGCCCGGACGCTCATGGTTGAGCAATTAGGGATACGTACCGATTTGATTGAGCATCAGCTCGCTCACGCCGTCAGGGACGCCACGGGTGAGGCGTATAACCGAACGCGATTTTTGCCCGAGCGGAGAGAGATGATGCAGGTGTGGGCTGACTACCTGCATGAAATTCAGCACGAACGCGAAAGTCACACGTCGCGTGTTTCTATTTTTTCTGCTCGTTAGCCTCTAGAGCGCGCAGCTCACCCTCGTGCGGCTGTTTGATATAGATTCGGAATCTTTAGTTAGGCACCTTGTCGTCTAATGACCGTTGGTGTCTCGAACCGCTCCCAATCAGCCATCGTGAGCTGCTGAGCCGGCACTCCAATAGACAAATTTTTTGCACGCGTGGTCATGCCATGAACCTCCAGGTGCGTAGAGGCATACATTTCTTGGAACCTGTCTTCTTTGACGAGGCGAGCAGGTGCCATAGCCTCTTTCATGCCCGCAAGCTTTCCCCGTAATTCAATCTCTCTCGCGCAACCTGAGCCTTCAAGGTGCATGTACTCACGAAGCACCGCGGTCAGAGCGATCTCTGCTTTTTTCACTAGCATCGGTTTGTTGTCCAGTCATTCGCCTCTTATGGGCAATTATTTTTGTGACCTTTCAACGTCGATTCCCCAGCATTAGGCTAGCCTAAACGATCACTCGGGCAAAGCTTGACGCCAATGAGGCCAAATTCGATGGTCCGAGCGAGTGCCACAATCAGCGTCTGTTCTGATTCGTCGCGAAATGTCTTAAGATGAACGCAGCATCAGGAGTGGGACTATGTCCCCGCCAACCTGCTTACCCAAGCAAGGTGGTTTAGTTATGTGGCCGCACGCGGCAACCAAATGGGTTCTTG
>JAACDS010000180.1 GCA_009936895.1 Pseudomonadota bacterium | reverse complement strand
CTCCCCAGTATCAATATGCCCGACTTAGCGCCACCTGATATCGAGATAGACGAAAATCTTGACGACGTGGACTACTTCGAAGACTAGCCCGTAAAGAAGAGAAGCCAATGTGTGGAATTGTAGGCATTGTTGCGCGCAACGAGGTTAAGCAGGACATTTATGATGCCTTGACCATTTTGCAGCATAGAGGCCAAGACGCGGCAGGAATGGTCACCAGCGATGGTAGACACTGTTACTTACGTAAGGACAACGGTCTGGTCAAGGATGTGTTCCAAGGCCAGCACATGCAGCGGCTGCAGGGCAATGTGGGGATCGGCCAGTGCCGTTACCCAACGGCAGGCTCGACCAGCTCGGCGGAAGCTCAGCCACTGTACGTGAATTCGCCCTACGGTATTGCGCTGGCTCATAACGGCAATTTGACGAATACCGAAGAGTTGATGAGTGACCTGTTTGCCGAAGATTTGCGGCATATCAATACCAACAGTGATTCTGAAGTGTTACTGAACGTGCTGGCCAACGAGCTTGGCATGCTTCACGCCATTGACCCCTCACCGACGGAGATGTTCAAAGCGGTTGGGGCGGTTCATCAACGGTGTCGCGGCGCGTATGCGGTTGTGGCCATGGTGATTGGGTCGGGTGTGCTCGGCTTTCGGGATCCCTACGGTATTCGGCCCTTGGTTTACGGCAGTCGCGAGGCGGAAAATGGCACGGAATACATGCTAGCGTCGGAATCGGTGGCCTTGGATATCTTAGGCTATACGCGAATCGGTGATGTGGCGCCGGGAGAAGCGATCTTTATTTCTAACGACGGTGAAATTTTCCGCCGTCAATGCGCCGCTAATCCACGCCTGGTGCCGTGCATTTTCGAGCATGTTTATTTTGCACGGCCGGACTCCATCATTGACGACATATCGGTCTACAAAAGCCGCTTACGCATGGGAGAGCACTTAGCACGAAAGATATTGAGTCAATATTCTCAGCAAGACCACGACATCGATGTGGTGATACCGATTCCCGATACGGGCAGAACCGCAGCACTGCCATTAGCCCATGAGTTGGGGGCCAAGTATCGCGAAGGTTTCGTCAAAAACCGCTACATCGGCCGGACCTTTATCATGCCGGGACAAAAACAGCGCCGGGATTCGGTGCGCCAGAAACTCAACGCCATTGATCTTGAATTCAAAGACAAGAACGTGCTTTTGGTCGACGATTCCATTGTGCGAGGCACGACGATTACGCAAATCATTCAGCTGGCTCGCGAAGCGGGTGCGCGCAAGGTGTACATGGCCAGCGCAGCTCCCGCCCTGCGCTATCAGAACGTTTACGGTATCGACATGCCGGCTCGAGACGAGTTCGTGGCGCATCAGCGGACGGAAGCCGAGGTCGCCAAGATGATCGGTGCCGATTGGTTGGTTTACCAGTCCATTGGAGATCTGAAGAAAAGTTGTCATGAGGGGAATCCTCATGTCGATGATTTCGAATGCTCGGCCTTTGACGGTCGCTATGTGACCGTAGACATTGGCCCAGACTATTTGGCTAAAATTTCCGCTGCCCGAAGCGATGCATCTAAGCTTCAGCAGGAACTGAGTTTTTTGATCGATACCAATGTGTTGGACTTACATAACCATTGACAGGAAAAGATAAGGGTTCGTCATGCAACTAAAGAAACGAACACCCTGCGTCGGCATCTGCTCGACGACCTACGGCGATTTGGTCTGCCGGGGATGCAAGCGCTTCGCGCACGAAATCGTGCAGTGGAACGGCTACGACGACGTTCAGCAGGATGCGGTAAGAGACCGCTTGCAGCGCGTGCGCGATGAGGTGCTAACGCTCTTGCTGGTATGCTGCGACGAGGGGCTGCTGCAGAGTGCGCTGTCCGATGCCGGGCTACAGGATTTGGACTTAATGGAAGCCCAGTACCAGCTTCTTCGCTTTATGGTGCGTCGGGAACTACCCTTGGCGAGCGCCGGCCTGGCGCTTGCTGCGGATGCGCCGGTCCTGGCCACCCCGTCAAACCCCCAGCCTGATCACGTTTTAGACACGCTTTATTTCATGCAGCTACTAGACTCTGAGACCTTTCAGCGTGCCAAGGCGCACTATGAGCGTAACTTCAAGGTGCCTGCATGACGGACGCGGCACTCTCTGCCCGAAATGAAGATGCGCTGGGGATCGTGCTTCAGTTTTTGACCGCGCGGACGCCGGATGCCTGGTTTGACGCGGCTCCCCACCATCTGGCGGAATTGCTTATTGATCACGCAAACTGCGAAAAAAAAGCCGCTAGTACGGCCTTGAGCATGATGTATCGCTATGTCGAGCATCCGGCTCTGTTAAGGAAAATGTCCAGTCTGGCGCGAGAAGAGCTTCGGCATTTCGAACAGGTATTGGATTTGATGGCGGATCAAGGCGTGGTGTACGAGCAAATCAACTCCGCTCGCTATGCCCAAGGGTTACACGCAGAAATCAGCAAGGCGGAACCGAAGCGACTGGTGGATCTGTTGATTTGTGGTGCAGTTGTCGAAGCTCGCTCTTGTGAGCGATTTGCGGGTCTAACCCAAGTGCTACCGAAATCTGTGGCAGGGCTTTATGCTTCGTTGCTCAACTCCGAAGCCCGGCACTTTCAGGACTATTTGCAGCTTGCGGCAACCGCCAACGACCAAGGTGGTGGTTACGAAGATTTTCAGCAGCGGGTTGATGTGTTTCTGGCTCTAGATGCTCAGCTGATCACCAGCGACGACCAACAGTTTCGATTTCACAGCGGGGTGCCGACGCCG
>JAACDS010000018.1 GCA_009936895.1 Pseudomonadota bacterium | reverse complement strand
TACTAGCGTTGGCTTGCTAACTATGTGGTCAAGCGAGGGCTTGGTTAGACCGCTAAACACCCCCTGTCCGGCTGCCCATCGCGGGTGGTCAGGCGGGGGTATGACCACTAATTGTTTGTAAAATACAACTGACCAAATGCGGACATTAGCATAAAGCGCAGCGAATGACTGGATTAAGCCCAACTTGCACTATTGCGAATTAGACGCAATGCGCGAAAGCGAACTCTGCCGGAAACCAGATTATGAGTCGAGCCATCACGCCGGCTTCTTCCGGTCTGGTAATCCTGAAAGCAAATTCGCCGGGGTTATGGTCAGATTGACAACTTCTTCCATGCAGGATACGGACGGCACCAATCATGCGGTAACGCGCCACGGGTCTCGGAGTGGGACCAGATTGGAGGATAAAATGTCGAAGATCTGTTCGCTTTGTGGGTCCAGCTCTCTGAAAAAGTTCTTGGACCTCGGGCAACAACCCTTAGCGAACAAGTACCCCACACAAGAACAATTTGCCGACGAACGCTTTTTTCCACTCGAAGTTTACGTCTGCGAAAGTTGCAGAAATGTTCAGCTTGGTCACATGGTTCCGCGCGCGTTGATGTTTGAGGACTACTACTATCTTTCGTCCGTGAATGGCGGATTGGTTCGCCACTTCGAAGCGCTGGCCCAGGAGTTGTCGGAAACGAATTTCGTTGTTGATGTTGGCTCGAACGACGGAGTGTTGCTGCGACCGCTCAAAAAGCTGGGCGTGCGCGCCCTAGGGGTTGAACCGTCGATAAATGTTTCGAAACTAGCTCAAGACGAGGGACTGGACACACTGTGCGCCTTCTTTGACCAGGACACGGCGCGGCAGATCCTCGAGAGCCACGGACCCGCCGATGTAATCGTTGCTAGCAGTGTCTTCACACATCTGGACGACCCCAACGCGTTTATCGAGGCTATCGACCTACTTCTGGCAGATGACGGCGTATTGGTGATCGAAGTCGAATATATCCTCAATATGATCGATCAGGTACAGTTCGAACGCTTCTATCTAGACCGGATATTCTACTACTCGATCTCATCCATGCAGGCACTTTTCGCTGGGCATGGAATGGTCCTCACTAAGATTGACCCAGTGGCTCAGCATGGCGGATCTTTGAGGTTCACCATCAAGCGAGCAACCGCCGCGGCTCCCGCAGCCGATATTGAAAGGCTAATTGCCGTCGAACTTGAAACGCTGAACACAGCGGCATTGAGGGATTTTGGCGCGAAATGCACAGAACTCGTTACTGCGCTCGTTGAAGTATTAAACGGCTGGAAGTCAGAAGGTCGCAAGGTCTCGGGTTATGGCGCCCCGGCGCGGCTCTCGACTATTACGAACTTTGGCTCCATCGGCACAGAACTCTTGCCATTCACCGTCGATGACAGCCCATTAAAACAGGGACGGTTTTCTCCCGGGCAGCATGTTCCAATCGTAACATCAACAGAACTGGATGCATACGCACCGGAGATCCTTATTGTGTTTGCTTATGAGTATATCGATGATATCCGGCGCAAGACCGGTAACGCCTATACCTATATGATGCCGATCCCGTTGATCGAGCTTACGGCAAACACAGCAATCTAAGCGAGGGCACGGAATTGGATAAAACTACTAAACTGATCGTCGAGCGACTTGGCAGTGATGCGCAAAGGTTCTCAGGTAAAACAGTGCTTCTGGCCGGTGGCGCTGGATTTCTCGGGAAACACTTCCTTAGCGTTTTCCAGAAATTGAACGAATCCGTACTGGACGCGCCCTGTTCCGTTATCTCCGTCGACAACTACATTACCGGCAGCAGATATTTTGAC
This sequence comes from Pseudomonadota bacterium, assembly GCA_009936895.1. Lineage (GTDB taxonomy): Bacteria > Pseudomonadota > Gammaproteobacteria > Pseudomonadales > Azotimanducaceae > UBA4421. The sequence goes on along the minus strand of JAACDS010000018.1, from coordinate 896 downwards.
GACAAGATAACCCACGATCCCAACATCACGCAGGTCTGGGCCGATGTGACCCACCCTTTGCCAATTCGGACCGATATCGATTTCATCATTCACGGGGCCGGTATCGCCTCGCCCGTATACTACATGCGTTATCCGCTTGAAACGATCGAAAGCGCAGTACACGGCACACGCAATCTTCTGGAACTCGCCGCGCGCAATCCAAAGCTTGAGGGGTTCCTGTTTTTCAGCTCCTCGGAGATATATGGTGACCCCGATCCGCGCGCCATTCCGATCAAAGAGACCTATTTTGGGAACGTGTCGACCGTCGGTCCGCGTGCATGCTACGATGAATCCAAAAGACTTGGTGAAACGCTTTGCACCATTTTCCACGAACAGAAGAATGTTCCAACGAAGATCGTGCGTCCATTCAATGTCTTCGGTCCTGGCATGGGGCATAATGACCGGCGAGTGATCCCAATGTTTGCCTATCAGGCGCTTAATGCACGTGCGATTCCGGTCCACGGAACCGGCCAGCAGACCCGCACTTTCTGCTACATCAGCGACGCAATCTACGGGTTCTTGCTGACACTGCTGAAGGGAAAGAGCGGCGAAGCCTACAACATCGGGAACCCAGAGAACGAGATCACCATGCTTCAACTAGCTGAGATGTTTCCGAGACTTGTCGATGGAGCATCGTTCCATACGGTAGACTATCCTTCAACGTATCCAGCAGGTGAACCGAACCGGCGCTGCCCCGATATTTCGAAGGCGACCGAGGCTTTCGGCTATGAGTTCCAGGTTTCGGTCGAGGACGGACTTGCCCGATTCATTGATTGGGCCAAAACAGAGCCAGCGTATCTAGACTAGCATGCTGGTTGTCGGATCATACGCAGCGGCATGATCCGGCTGGGCATCAT